>NZ_JCBDHE010000049.1:0-34379 GCF_059834225.1 Vibrio sp. R10-SG3-ISO3
ACGATCTCAAGCATGCCCATGATGAGCAAGAAGCCAAACAAGGTCAGACCGAGCGAATAGCTGAGCAAGACCCCTGCCCCAGCTGCCGCACTGCACAGTAGGATGCCAGCGACGCTGTTCATTGAGAAGCTGATGCTTTTTAGAATATGGCCGCCGTCGAGAGGCAAAATAGGCAGCAAATTAAACAAATTCAGCAGTGCATTAAACACCGCCAACCCCGCAAAGAAGGCTTCCCCTGTGAGCAGATAGACTAACGTCAACAGTAATGAAAGGATGAAGCCAAACATTGGCCCCATGATTGAGATCACCACGTCTTGCCAGCGAGTGTTGATCTTTTCGTCGCTGAGAGCGAGTCCGCCGAGAAACGGCACTAAATAGATGCCTTTGGTTTTCATGCCAAAGTATTTCATTGCTTTGACGTGCCCATATTCATGAAAGATTAAGCAAGCCAGTAGTGCTAAGGCAAACTGAAACGAGAACAGCCATGAATAGGCGGCTAAACTGGCTGACGCCAGTACAACCTTAATCAGTTTGGCGCTCTTTAGTGCTTTCATACCTAAAGAGACTAAGCCGATCAGGCTAAATCGTCTTTCTGCCTTTGGTGGTCGCGTCGGCTGCTGACGTTCAATGTCTTTTTCCGTGCGTGTGGTGGTTGAATAGAGTTGATCGTTGAGTATCACTCTCACCTCGAGTGAAAACGGCTGCCACTGCAACGTCAATTCCACTTTGCAGTCTAAGCGCTCATCCCCTTTGCGTAACTCAAATTGGTGGCTTGATTCGTGTCCGTGCTCGGCATTGGCATCGAGTTGTGACACTAAGTGGTTGTCCCAATAGATCTGTTGCCAGCCTGCCATAGAGGCTTCGCCCCGCAGCGGCTTGCCTAGAAAGTCGATAGAAAAGAGTTCCAAGAGGGTTCCTTTGGTTAGGTATGCGCACAATTCACCCGAGAATTATGCCGACTTGAATACCTCAGGTAAAGCTTATCTGTGACGCTGTCACTCAATATATATCAATTGAACGATCGTTCACGCCCTTTATTTTTACCCGATAGTGTGCATAATAAGCCGCCTAGATTAAACACCCATCAAATGTGAGTCCTTTATGTCTTCAGAAGCTACTATGCTAGAACGTTGTGAATCTAAGTGTGAATTGTGCGCCACTGACGCACCACTGACGGCTTATGCTGTGCCGCCTCACAGCCACGTGACCGTTGATCATGCGATTATGGTTTGCGACAAGTGTCTATCAGAAATTGATGAGCCAAAAGACATTAACCACTGGCGCTGCCTCAATGACAGCATGTGGAGTCAGGTTCCACCTGTGCAAGTGACAGCTTGGCGTCAGTTAACGCGCCTCAACAGCGAGAGCTGGGCACAAGACGCGCTAGACATGATGTACATGGAAGAAGATCAGAAAACGTGGGCGATGCAAGGTATGTCTGCTGATGACAAACCTCTTGATTGTAATGGCGTTGAGCTAAAGAAAGGTGACGACGTAACGGTAATAAAAGACCTTCCCGTAAAAGGCACCAACCAAGTCATTAAGCAAGGTACAGTTATCCGTGGCATTAGCATTGGTGACGATCCTAAGCTTGTTTCTGGTAAAGCAAACGGCGGTCAGTCGATGTACGTGATTGCTGAATTTACTCGTAAGAAGTAATGAGCCGTTAAGAAAGCAAAACGCCAGCTCGATGTGAGCTGGCGTTTTCGTATTAACGTTTGGTGTTAACGGTAGAGACCGATATCCTTTTGCATGTGACCTGACAGCTGATCCGCATAGTACGCGCGTGGCTGGCTGTTGTCGGTAAATAGAATATCGAGTAAATGAGCAATCAATCCTTTGAAAGAAACCGCGTAGGTTTTTTTGTCCATAGAGATAGTTGGGTTTAGTGTGCCCATTTGCATTGCTTGTGCCATGATTGCCTCTCTATAAATCTGTACGTTTTGTTGGGCTAATAATAGACAAACTTATGTTGGCCAAAAAATGACAAAATTTCCCTATTCAAATTAGATTTTCTAATAAAACAACTCTTTAACAGAACAAAAAACGGATTATGCGTCAAAGGGGTTAAAAAGTGCGTAGAGTTCTAGTTAATGTGCATAGTTTTTCTACAGACGTTTCTTCTCTCTTGCGCCGTTTACAAAACTTTTACACCTGGTCGTGCATAATTTTCGTCATTAACTTGTTGATATCCATCTTGTCGTTGTCTCGTTGCTACTGATGTGGCGTTTTTACCGTCTTGATCGCTGTGTGAGCACTAGGTAGCGTCATTTACCACAAGATTGATAGAAATTTGCAGGTAAGAACCATAAATTATCGAATTGTTTGGCTTAAAGCCATAACAATTGCTAATGTTTATTTTCCGCAGCGTTGGTATGAGGAATCCTCAAAAATGAAAAGAGCGCACGGTGAATGTACGCTCTTATATGTTTAATGGGATCATCATGTCGGTGAGTATCGCTTTCAAATCGTGCCCATTGGTACGAAATACACCAATGCCGACCAAACGCTTATCCAACTGATCACCACGACGACATCAATCCAGTCTTTACGCCACATAATGTCTTACCTTTGAGTTCGCTTATCGTAAACCGTTTCGGTCTCTCTGCTGACATTAATGGCTTAGCATACTCTATGCCAAATTGGATTTTGATGTCCCTACGTGCTTGGCATTGAGGGTGTCGGGACAGTCTTGAAGCATTTCGATAAAGCAATCGGCCATCGACATGGGGGTCACCACTCCCTCGCCAGCCATGTTCAAGATGGCGTCGTAGCCTTCTTTCCCTTTCATGGTGTAAGCCGATGATGTGCCCACATAGGTTTGATTTTGTTCAACTTTCACCCATTGGTTGCCTGAGCTTCTCACCTCTAGCCGCGTGATTCGTTCACCGATGGGTGACGATTCATTGTAGGTAAAGCGCAAGTTGTACGTGTATGGGTAAGAACCATCCCCTGTCCCTTCAACTCCATTGCTGATCGCGTTGTTGATGGCGCCTTCTATCACGCGATAAAGATGCTGCCCCTCTATCTCATATACGCCAATAGGGACGGCAAAGGGCAAAAGTTTGCCAGCAATGTCTGCCACACTCACTTGACCAATATTGAGTGAGTTTCTCACTCCTCCGGCATTGTGAATGGCAAAATCCACTGTCATACCGCGCTTGCGCATCGAATGGACAAAAGAGCGTGCGACGAGAGGCGCGAGTTCGCTCGGCCCTTGCGTATCAGGGATCCTCACATGGCGAAGATAGCGACCCGCATCCGCAATGTATGTGTTTTGTAGGCTGCGGACATGACAGCTGTATTGGCGCTCTAAAAGTTGATAGACCGTGGGATCTTTTTTGCAGACCACCGCTTGAGGATACGCATCAATAAAATGTCTCGCGGCTTGATAACGGCTTTCTGTATGCGCCTGACTTCGCGAAGCATCAATAAACAGTTGTCGGCCTAGTAATAGCTCATTTTTTCCGTGAAATGCGATCACCTGTCCGTGATCATCAAACTCAATGTCACAATGACCCATGCTCAGTGCGTGATAGCCTGCTTGCACAACATAGGTATTGTTGACCTTCACTCCGTATTCGTCGTCTTTCGCAAGTCCGAGCGCCGAGAAGTCGCCTTGCAGGCGATGGCTGTGGCCGCCAATCACCAAGCCAATCCCATCGACATGATTGGCGATATCCAAGTCTGCGTCGTAGCCCATATGGCTAAGCAAAATAATATTGCGGATCCCCGCTTGATGGATGGCAGCCACGGTGGCCCGCGCGGTTTCAATGGTGGAGACAAACGGCGTATCAACATCTGGATTAGAGATGTCTTCCATCTTATCCAACGCTAGGGAGAAAATCGCCACTTTACTTTGCCCGACCGTTTTCTCTATCCAACCAGCCGTACGTGTTGGGGATTGATAGGCGATAACCTTTGGGTTATCGGATAGGCGTGTGGGTTTGTCTTGGCGCTCTTGGCTCAGATCCCAGTTGCCCGCAAGCAGCGGAAACTCGATTCGCTGGGCAAACTGCGCGACGGGTAAGTTGCCCATATCGAGCTCATGATTGCCTAACGCCATGGCATCTATGCCTAGCGCATTGAGCATGGTGGCGTTTGCTTCCCCTTTAAACAGCGAAAAGTAAAGTGTGCCTTGAAAGCAGTCTCCTGCATGGAGAAAGAGGAAGGCATCACCGGCCTGCTGCGCCTCGTCTCTCAGCTGTTTGGTGCGGGTTGCAATGCGAGCAAAGCCCCCAGCGCTGACGTAAGGTGTGAGTGTGTCACCATCCACGTTCAATGTGAGCTGTAACGAGGAGGGTTCAAAATAGGAATGGGTATCGTTAATGTGCGCTATACGTAATTTTGTCATGTTATAGTTTTTATCTGTCTTCTCTACTCTCTTTTCCCGTCATCCTAACGCAATCGGTATGACAGATTCATTATATTTCACACTTTTATTGAACATGCCATTTGATATACATCGCTCAGTGTGACTTGTGCATAATTGCCTGTTTGTGAGGTAAATATCTGCTAAACCACACTTTTTCGATTATGCTTAAACTGTCTATAGCCAAAACGGAGTGACTCTATGAGATTAGAGCGAATCGAAATTTCTGGCTTTCGCGGTATCCGCCGCTTATCTATCGCATTTGATGAACTCACCACGCTGATTGGCGAAAACACCTGGGGTAAATCGTCACTGCTCGACGCACTTAGCGTCGCCTTGCCGTCTGAAGGCACACCGTATCAATTTGAAATGACGGACTTTCATGTTGATTACTCCATTGCTCACCCGCAAACCCAACACTTACAAATTGTGCTCAGCCTTATCGCGACGGATAAAAATGAAGTTCGCTCCGGGCGCTATCGAAAAATCAAACCGATCTGGATCACCGACGAGGAAGGTGTACAAAGGATTATTTACCGTTTAAGTGCTTCACGCGACGGGCATGCCATCTCGACCCGCTATGCTTTTCTCAACGATCAAGGGGATCCTTTGCCGTTACACCACTCAGAGAAGCTTGCTCAGGAGTTGATGTCACTTCACCCCGTGATTCGGTTAAAAGACTCCCGCCGATTTGAACGCCCTTTCAGTAACGGTAACGGCGTCAATGAACGATCAGAGAAACGCATTGATAACACTTGCCGCCGTTTGATGGCTATCCCTGGCCATGTCAACAAAGGCGAAATGCGCAGTAGCCTCAACTCGATGAACGTGTTGGTCGATCACTATTTCTCCTTTAAATCCAGCAGTCGTAAGAATCCGCGGAAGCAGCGTGACGGCATCTTCTTTAACGCTCCAAGCAGCAACAAGAGCATTACGCAGGTCGTCGCGGAAACGCACAATAAGCAGACACGGTTGCTGTTTATGACGCTCCTCAACGCTTATTTACAGGCTAAAGGACCAAATAAACTTCGTCGCTGCGCACGTCCTCTGCTGATCATTGAAGATCCCGAAGGTCGCTTACACCCCACCCACTTAGCTCGTGCGTGGGGGCTGTTGCAGTTGCTGCCTATGCAAAAGATTCTCACCACCAACAGTGGAGAGTTACTTGGTCAAGTGCCAATGCGCAGCCTGCGACGTCTAGTGCGACAATCCGATAAAACCATCACCTACTACTTGCCAGAACAACGTTTTAGCCGCGATGAGCTTCGACGGATAGGTTTCCACATTCGCTTTCACCGATCCGGAGCGCTGTTTGCGCGTTGTTGGTTGTTGGTGGAGGGAGAAACAGAAGTGTGGCTGTTTAATGAACTGGCCAATCAATGCGGCTATAACCTCGCCGCAGAGGGCGTGCAAATCATCGAGTTTGCGCAATCAGGGCTAAAATCTCTGATCAAAGTGGCTAAAGCCTTTGGTATCGATTGGCATGTGGTGACCGATGGCGATGCCGCCGGCAAAAAGTACGCGGCGGCGGTAAAAGCGCAATTGGGGCATGATCAGCAAAGACATCGTCTCACCGAGCTGCCCGATCGAGACATCGAACACTATCTTTACAACAACGGTTTTGAATCCTTCTTCAAGGAAAAAATCAAGGTGCCTTTGGATCATCCTATTCCCGCGAAAAAGGTGGTCGCGAGGGTGCTGAAGAAATACGCCAAACCCGACTTAGCACTCGCACTGGTCCACCATTGTGAAGAGCAAGGCGTCGAGTGCATTCCAATACTGCTTAGATGGACATTAAAGCGCGTGATTACGATGGCGAACGGCAACACGCCCTAAGGTTATAAATCGGCATGACCAACAAACGAAAAAACGGCAAATCATAAAGAGATGCCGTTGTATCAAAAGGCTCACTCATTCAGGTTGAGAGTGCGAAGAAGATACTCAATCGGGGGGAAGTAGAAATAACGCACTACTGGCTCACAGCTTGGCTGCTTCTCGCTGACGCGGATTTGCCATTGGATTGAGACTTTTGTTGCAACCATAGGCCAGACGCTTTCATCGCATAACCAAACACGCCGCCCAACATCAGCGATGGAACAACCAGTTGCCAATCACCATTTGCGGCAAACGTCGCGCACGAACCGATGAATGTACCTGGGATATAAGCCAGCCAGGACTGTTTCGCTTGAATACACATGAAAAAAGCGACAATCGCAGTAATGACATAGCCAAGTATTTCTAGCGAAGCAAACTGGCTAGCGTGAATGATCACCATTGCCCAAAACACACCGCTTAGGTTGGTGACTAAGCTTTGTGCTAAGCCTTTTAAGCCTGAAGTCGGAGAAGCAAAGTAACTGGTGCAGCCTAGAAATCCTGCCCAGGTCAGCAAACCGAGTGAGATGGCAATCCAGCCCCACAGGCCGGAAAGTAAGCCGGTGGTCAGCGATATCGCGAGTAATGTCGTCATAATGCCTCACAGAGAAAATCGGTAGCGTTAGAAATTGCCGCCATCATATCGCTATGCTTAGCCTTATTAAGTTACATTGATCACACTATTGCGCAACAAAAATTCATTCGTTACATTAATTAGTGACGCAATCGATATTTAAACAGATTTAGTAAACAGAAAGCAAAAATGGCCAAACGTAATGCTTGGCCATTTTTTGTATCGACAAATGACGTGGGGGCTAGATCAACATAGTCGAGTAAACCACACCAGCAAGTCCCAAGGTGGCTAACACGCCAACCACTTTTTCTGTCATCACACCCTCACGTTCCGCCGCTTTGCCGAACATACCGAAGACGAGTGGATGGACTAAGAAAGTCATCGCGAAAGTGAAGGTGATCAAGCTGGCCGCCGCACTACCAAACATGCCCTCTTGCACCGCAGCAAATAGGCCAAAGTGAGATAAGCCTGAAGACGCTGCCATTGATGCATGCTCCAACGACATTCCCGCCAAACTCAGGAGGGTAAAGCTGCCGAAGACTGCCATAATTTGCCAACCCAGGGAAAAGAGCATCAACCCTTTCACCTCTTTGGCCTCGCTACCAGCGGCATTGCGTAGGTTTTTCAGTGCAAAGAAAACAAAGGCTCCCCCCACTAAAATCAGCGGCAATGTCCATTGTACGAGCAGTGCACCACTCTCAGCACTCGCCGCAAGAATCGTAAACACAAAGATATGACCTGCAAACGGAATGTTGATCATGATAGGCGCTCTTGATGCCGCAGTGCGACCGAAATCCCCTGCTGTACATGCCCCTGTTAGCCCTGAGTGAGACAAGCCGCCTGCCATACCCGGTGCCAAGTTTCTGAGATGATTGGCGCGACCAACAAAGATCAACAGCGCTAATCCACCAAACATCCAGAACACTTGTCCTGCAAAACCGTAAACGATCACGCTCGATAGACCCGGAATTGCGAACGCTTCAAGCATGTGCGAACCGCCGACCAAAAAGCTCCCTGCCAATACAAGTGGAATACCAGCGAACAACAGTGAGTTCATGGTTGGCCCTAACTTCCACTTTGGCAGCATAGCGCCAAGGCCCGATGACAAAATCATCGCAAAGAAAATCTGAGGTAGACCGATGTAGGCTTGCACGATATTAGACAGCATCAACGAAAACTTTAGTACCAGTACAATCGCAACGGCTTCCACCACCCCTTTGCGAATGTAAGACTGTTTACAGGCGAAAATCGCTTTGCTATCCACTAAGATGAACGCGATCGCCAGGCTGATGTAAGCCAGCAGCAAGTAAGAATCGCCCAATTGGTAATGGCTCGCGCGCCCAGACAGCAGCGCGTCCGCCATATCGATACCGAGCAATAATAGAAACGCACGCACAATAAACATGAACTGAGTGGTGTTCGTTCCCAGCACCATCTCTTTGTTCGATGGCGTGAAATAACTGTCGTCCGACATATCGTTGTTAGACAACAGACGCTTAATCTCTTGTCCTCCAACGAAGAAAGAGGCAATCAAAGCGATGACGGTGGTTTGACTCATCATCACGACCACAGGAAAATCGGTTAATCCCGGTTGAGCCATACCACTTTGAACCAACAAGGTTCCAAGGCCTAAACCAAACACGACGATCACCAACAGTGAAGAGTACTTAGTACCCGCAACAATTGTGCGCGCCACCAGTACCATGATCGAAAGCGCGACAAACGCCAACACGTAATGATTAAACGCCGCTAGATGGGAAAACTGTTCCATTATAACTCCAACTATAAACTCGAATTAAGCGACACTGGTGTCTGCTTGAGGGGTGCTGACAGGCGACGTCGCCGTTGGCGCTTCTTTAAATAAGGTACGCAGTGCACGCAGCACTTCTGTACGAGAAACCACACCAACATATTTGTCTTCATTAAGGACCGGCAGAATTTGTGGGCGATTCACCTTGATGCTTTTGACGCGCTCTTCCAAAGAGAGTGTGCTCAAACGTGTCGCGATACCCATCGCGGTTGTTGGATAAATCTGGTCTTTATCAAGCGCGAGAAACTCCATCACATCAGTGAGGCGCTCTTCAAAACCAATCGTGACCACATCGGTTTTCATCAATTGGCCAATCGTGACTTGAGTGTCGGGGATGTAATCCTGACACCACATTTCAGTCATCACGTCATGCGCAGAAAAGAAGCCAACTAACTTACCTTGCTCATCGCAAACGGCGGCACCGTTAGTGTTGTGTTGTAAAAACTGGTCGATTGCCGCGTAAAGAGGCGTATCTTGACGTAATACTGGTGCGTTCGAATTGACAATGTCGCTTACGGTTAACAATGCACTCATAACATTCTCCTAAAAATAGCGGTCGGCATCCCATGCCAATCCATCAAAGATTCAATAACTCAGCAGCCCATACCTCACTGCTGGACGCCATGTTACAAAGCGCACTTGTATTAGTAAATTTGATTTTATTTATTTTTAGATTCAATTTTATTGATGTAAAATAAAATTGAGGCTTTTCGTTATAGAAAGAGAGAGGCCATCAATCGGATTGATAGAGTGTTTCAGAATGACGAAGCCACAACGATCATCAATGAGAGCTTGATCTCGAAGCGTTGGACTAACACTTTGATAGTATAGTATTCAGGAGCTGAGATACTGACTATGACAGAGCGGGAATAAATTGAAAAATTGATTTATTTTCATTTCTGAATCAGATTTTCTGATATACAATCTTAGCCAATTTTGAGCGACTTCACCTCAATTATGCTTTGCCTGAATAGAAAGAAGAGGAGAAACGGTGCGGTATTCTTTGAAACAACTCGCGGTATTTGATGCCGTGGCCGAACTGGGTAGCGTTAGCCAAGCCGCTGATAAACTGGCCATTACCCAATCCGCTGCCAGTATGTCCTTAAGCCAGTTAGAAAAGCTCCTCGGCAGAGAGCTGTTTATTCGTCAGGGTAAATATATGCGCCTTAGCCACTGGGGCAACTGGCTAAGACCGAGAGCGAAAAGGCTCCTGCAGGATGCAGAACAGATCGAAATCGGTTTCTATGACCAACATTTGTTCAGTGGCAATATCAATATTGGTGCTAGCCAAACTCCCGCGGAGCACCTCGTCCCCGAGCTAATTAGTACCATTGATAATGATTTTCCAGAGATCCGCACCGCTTTGGATGTCAAAAGTACCAATCAGGTCATCCAAGGCGTACTCGATTATAAATATGACCTCGGCATTATCGAAGGTCGATGTGACGATAACCGTACACATCAAGAAGAGTGGTTCCGAGATCACCTCGTTGTGATCAGTTCAGCGCATCACCCATACGCCAAAAACGAACGCGTCAGTTTGGCGCAATTAGAGCAAGCCCAATGGGTGCTGCGTGAAGGGGGCGCCGGTACTCGCTCTGTGTTTGAAGGGGCGATGTTGCCGTTGATCCCTGACCTTGACGTATGGCGTGAATACGCACACATTCCGGTCATTCGTCGGCTTGTCGCCAATGGTAAATACCTGTCATGTCTCCCCTACCTCGATGTCGCACCCTATATTGAACGCGGTGAACTTGCCGCGCTGAACGTACCGGAGCTGAAAATGAATCGAGCGATTTCATTTATCTGGCGCGCAGACATGGAAGATCATCCTTTGTTGGATTGTATTAAGCGCGAAGCGCATCGGATGATTAAAAACCACAAATTCTGAGCTCCAATAACCAGCGCAAAGCCCTCTTTTGGAGGGTTTTGTTTTACCCCTTCTCTCTATCAATGTTTCTGATACTCTTTTCTACCTCTCCCTTAATCACTATTTTATTTATCTATATCAATTTAATTGATGGCAATTAAAACATTTATCAATTTTATCTTTACTGAATCTTTGCCTACCCTACAATGAATCCACAAGGACAATAGGATGCATAGTCTGCATTGAAAGGAGTTTGGGGGGAGCGATGACACAAACACACAACGAGAAGGTCTCTTTTTCACCCGCCGAGATGATGGCGGAAGCGGAAAAATTTGCTTTCAGTAAAGCCAACAAAACCAGCACGATGACACTGAGCCTCGCGATCATGGCTGGTGCATTTATCGGTTTAGCGTTCGTCTTCTATATTACGGTGACCACCGATAATGCCGGAGCCGGATGGGGATTGAGTCGCTTAGTCGGAGGCTTGGCATTCAGTATGGGACTTATTTTGATCGTCATTTGTGGCGGCGAACTCTTTACCAGCTCGGTGTTGTCGAGCATTTCCTGGGCGAACCGACAAATCAGTGCCACCAAGATGCTGTCGATTTGGGGTAAGGTCTACCTAGGTAACTTTATCGGTGCGTCACTGCTTCTGATTATTGTGTTTTTTGCAGGCTTGTACGGCTTAGATCATGGCCAGTGGGGATTAAATGCGCTGAACATCGCGCAGCATAAACTGCATCACACGCCCGTTCAGGCATTTGCGCTTGGCGTTTTGTGTAATCTTCTGGTGTGTTTGGCCATATGGTTGACCTTTAGCAGTGCCAATACCATGACGAAAGCTGCCATGACGGTGATGCCGGTGGCAATGTTTGTGTCCAGCGGCTTTGAGCACTGTGTGGCTAATATGTTTATGGTGCCACTTGGCATCGCCATCCACAGCTTTGCTCCAGAGCCTTTTTGGTCGCAGATCGGTGTGCCTGCTTCGCAGTTTTACGACTTGACGGTCGGCCATTTCATCACAGCAAACTTAATCCCAGTCACCCTCGGCAACATTGTGGGTGGCGCGGTGTTGGTCGGTTTAGCGAACTGGTCTATTTATCGTCGGCCTCAGCTTAAAGCGGCGGACAGTCAGGCGATCACTCAACCTGAAAAGATCAGCGCCCACACCCTTTATCGCGGCGAAGACACCGTAACCATCGGGACAATTATGGACACGCATCCGGTTCAGTTCCTTGCTAACACTCCGATCGGCAAAGCAATTGATACGCTACTTGAGCAGCACATCGACGGCGCACCTGTCGTCAATACACAAAATGAATTGATCGGATTCTTTTCAATTCACGACGCCATGATTGAGATGTGGAGCCATCAGCACCCTACTCAAATGGAACAAAGCGTCGTGACGGTGATGAACGATGAGATCAGCGCGGTGTCGGTAAGCGATACCTTGCTTGATGTATTAGAATACTTTTGCCTCGACAAAGCGGCGCTGTTTCCGACATCGAGCATGGGGTATGCAACGCAACTCAACTCTGCGTCACTGACCGCACGTGCAAAACATTCGCCCCCTAATCGCCCGTCAGTTTTGCCGGTACTGGCCGACGGCCGTCTTGTTGGCGTGGTGACTCGAGCACAAGTTCTACGTGCTTTACAACACACCACTAAGCTTGAATCAAAATCACCCTACGAGACTGATGCGCATGACGAAAAGCGTCTCGCATAAATCATAGAAACAATAAAGCCCTCCGATCGGAGGGCTAAGTCATTCTATCTAACGATGATTACTTCTTCACGCCTTCGACATGCAGTTCCATATCGACGTAGCTTGATGCGCCCATCACGGCGATATCAAAATCAGCAAGCTCTAGTCGTGTTGTACCCACGAAACCTGCGCGCTCACCACCCCATGGGTCTTGGCCTGCGCCAACAAATTCAGCGTCGATCGTAATCGGCTTAGTGACACCATGTAGGTTCAAGTTGCCCTTCACTTCTAGCATGCCGTCCCCTTTATCGACAACACTGGTGCTCGTAAAGGTTGCGGTTGAGAATTTAGAGGCATCAATGAAATCAGCGCTACGAATGTGCTTATCACGTTCAGCGTGATTTGAGTCGAGGCTACGAGTGTCGACATTCACGGTCACTTTGGACGCTTCAACATTACTAGGATCGTAAGAGAACTCGCCATCAAAGGTGTTAAAACGACCCTTAATGAAGCTGTATCCTAGATGGCTGACTTTAAAGTTGACCGATGCGTGTGCACCTTTGGTGTCAATTACGTAATCCGCCGCGCTTGCGCCTAATGGCAGTACCATTGCCATAGCTAGTCCGGTAGCAAGTAACGTCTTTTTCATTTTGAAGCTCCTATCATTTTGCGTAGCGTGTTGTCTTTGTTAATAAAGTGGTGTTTTAGTGCTGCCAGTGCATGCACAGCGGCTAATAAGATTAACGCCCAAGCAGCGTAAAAGTGTATTTGCCCTGCGGTATCGGCTTGACCTTCAAAGAAAGCGCCCATACCAGGCACGGTGAACCAACCGAAGACTTCGATACCTCGCCCATCTTCCGTTGAAATAAGATATCCCGACACAAACAACGTCAGAAGTAGTACATACATGGCTAGGTGCGCCAACTTTGCGCCGAGGATTTCAATCTTTGCGCCTTCGACTTGTGGTGACACTGTCACATTTTTCCAGACAAATCGGAATAGAGTGACAAGGGCTAATAAAATACCCACTGATTTGTGCCAATGCGGTGCGGTTTTGTACCATTCACTGTAGTAGCTCAGATCAACCATCCATAGCCCCACCGCAAACATACCAATCACAACCAGTGCCGACACCCAGTGGATGGCACGCGCGACGCCGTTGTAGTTCTTTACCCTATGCGGATGATTTTGGCTGCTGTTCATTTGTATACTTCCAACTTTGGTTGACGCCCAAGCAAAAAAGTTATGGTTGAGCACGTTTTTATAATCAATTGCGTTGTGAATGATTATCGGACAGGTTCGCAAACTTGGAAATGTCGTCGCATTGATGAAGTCATTCAAAAAATTTGAAGGAACTTATCCCTGATTACTTAGGCTCCCACTGTTCTAGCTCGTATATTTCATCCGCAACATCCATCACTTTACGCTCAAACACGGCTTGGGCATCACTTAACCCCTTGTTATAAAAGGTGGCAGAAAACTGTTTAATCACAAAGTCAGTGAGAAATTCGGCATCAAATTGGCCAATTTCTACCTCCAACTCATCGTGCAAATAGTCTTGGAGTGACTGCGCCATCGCGTGTTTTTGTTGTGATGTAAATTCAATCTTAGACATAAACCCCTCATTTCCCCTGAATTTTAGCCAATTAAATGTAACTTAATTTAAAAGTGGCGTGTTACTCTAATTTGGCGAGTTTGAGTAATGGAGAACCCACCTTGCTACTGGATGTGCTAATTCAAAGCGTGAACGAGTTTCAAGCCGACTGTATGGCCCTATGTGAAAAGCACTACCCGACCATTCATAATAAAGGCATGAGTGAGCACCATTTGGGCTTGGCGTTTGCACGGCGTCTCTCTCGCACACTCACCGAGTTTGGCCACGCGTGTGATTACACTGCCCAAGAATGCCTGACCCACAAAGAGATGCCTCACCACTATCGAGTGAGCTCTGAGCTGGGCACTGTTTGGATTATGACGTCTCATCTGGTCAGCGCAGGTTCCACCCACCGTAAGAAGTTATTTAAGTCCATCGCTCTATGGCACGCCGAATACAGTTACGCTATTCAGCCCAACGACCTTGTGCTCCTGCTGTCTGACCATTGGATCACTCGCAGTAAACAGAGCCGCGAGTTGTTACACTGGTGGACGGGGCAACTGCCTGACCAGTTAGACGATTACCGTATTCAAGGGGTGAGCTTATATGAGAGCGACTCACAATTAGCAGCGACACTAGAAGAGCAATTTGGCATGAGTCCTTACTACGTTAAGTTCACCCATCCACTGCGTCGCTCAACGGATCAGCAACTGGTGCGCAAGTATTTGCATTTATATTCAGTTATTCAGCTTAGTTAATCCCTTCCCCGCTCCGCCACTGTCACAGAAGCGTCACTCTGCGCGCGCATACTAAAGCGATCCCCTCACTGATTTAATAACTCGATGAAAAAACTGAAGCGTTATCAGTATGAACGCTACGCGGTGCTGTGTAATCTTGCTTATCAACGCGTCCTAAAACAGACACGCTATGGCTTTGCCCCAAACGGCCAGCGCGTTATTCATAACCGTTTTGGTAAACCTATGATTCGTGTACTGTGGAGCCAGGATAAAGACGAAGTCATTGTGGTGATCAAAGGCTCCCACAATGTTTGGGATTGGCTACTTAACCTTAAACTTTGGCACAAAAGCTGCGCGCCTTTTCAATTACCCTATGCGATTCACGCCGGCTACTTCGACTTACTCAATCAAGAAAGCACGCCAAGTCATAAGAGCGACACTCTAGGTATGAGTGTGTTCGACAAACTGCTCACGATACTCGTGCCATTGATAGAACAGGGTAAACGAATCACGGTAACGGGGCACTCATCCGGCGGCGCTGTCGGCTTAGTCATTGCTGACCACCTTGAGCGTTGCCATCCTAAGGTTATCAAACGAGTCGTAACCTTTGGTCAGCCATCGGTCGGTGGTTATCGATTCTATCGACACTACTTGCTCGCGCACAAAACCTATCGCGTCTGCTGCGATCTCGACATCGTCACCTTCCTGCCCCCTATTCCTTTCTACTATATGCACGTTGGAAAAATGCTGTGGCTCTACAATGGTCGTATTTACGAAAACACACCTAATTGGTTACGCTTTGGTCGCAGTGTTGTGTCCTGGCTTATCCGTCCGTTTTCCTATCATTTGATGTCTAAATACATACGCAATAAAGATTTTTTTGATGAGCGTTGATGAGACCTCTATCTTAAAATGGATATTTATTCATTTCTAAAACAAAGAAAACTTGGCGCAACTTTGATAATGCTTGTATCTTTATTGAGACAAAAGGTTGGCTTCCAACGTGCGACAAAATCGGTACTTTCCAGTATGCTTAGTCGTTTGATTGTATCGCCATGTGGTATTTTTGAGGTAAGGCGTTTTTATGATTCTGTCCACCCGAGAGCAGTTTACTCAATGTCTCGAACAGCGAGAAGATGGCCAGTACATTGCGCACTATAAGTCTTTGACACTTTCTAGTGTCTACCAGCCGATTTACACCAAACACACCAGCATGGTTGGTTTAGAGGCACTGCTGCGCATCACCCGCAAAGACGGCAGTTCCGTGAGACCCGATCTGTTTTTTTCCTCAGACAGCATCCCATTGGATGACAAAGTGAATGTTGAGCGCTTGAGTCGCGTGATTCATATTCGAAACTTCGCCCAATCAAAATTTCGTGACCGCAAATTGTTCCTCAACATCCTTCCAGTCGTAGGCGATGCAATGGCGGTGATTGATATGACGGAAAGCCTGCTGGCCACACGGATAAAAGAGCTCGGGCTCTCACGGGATCAGATCGTGATTGAAGTGGTTGAGCATGAACATGCCAACGAAGACTTACTGAAAACCGCGATGAAGAAGCTTAGCGATATTGGATTTCATATTGCGGTGGACGATTATGGTGTGGAAGCCTCCAATCGAGTGAGGGTGGAAACGCTCAGTCCTGATATCGTCAAAATGGACCGCTCATTGATGCTCGACTACATGCAGGGCAATCAAGCCGCGATGATTTCAGGCATCGAATTAGCAAGAACGTTGGGCTGTCAGGTAGTGATCGAGGGCATCGAGACCCAACAACAACTCGATGCCATGCGCGCCTTAGATCTCAACATGTATCAAGGCTATTTTCTCTCTATGCCTGACTGCGTATTAAAACTTACGCATTCCTAGTCGTGATTACTTAATGTCACCATAACGTTCCAAATACAAGATGGTGGCAGCAGTACGCGACGGAACGCGCAGCTTTTTCAGCAAACTTTTCATGTGCACCTTGACCGTCGATTCGGAAATAAACAGCGCATCTGCAATCTGTTTGTTGCGAAACCCTTTGGCGACCTGTTTGAGAATTTGACGCTCTCGATCGGTCAGCTCATCAAACACATCGGTCGTGTGTTCTCGCTTGAGCAGGTATTTCGCCACTTCTCGGCTGTAAGCCTTGTTACCACGAATGGATTGTTTGAGCAGCGACACCAACTCATCGGGCTCGGTATCTTTGAGCAAATAGCCATCGGCTCCGGCTCGAATGATCGCTTCGATGTCTGCTGGGCTGTCTGAGACTGTTAAAATAACAATAGTGGCGTCGCAGTCATCGGCGCGCAGTGCATTCAGAGTGTCGAGCCCCGACATCCCTTTCATATTTAAATCTAGCAAGATCAAATCTGGCTTCAGCTCGTGATTTTTTGCCACCGCTTCCGTCCCATTGCTGGCTTCGGCGATAACATCAAATTCTGGCTCAAAACTCAGTAGCTGCTGAATGCCTCTTCTCATTAGAGGGTGATCATCCACCAGCAAAACTCTACATTGTGACACTGCTTGTTTCCTTATTTCTTGGGTAAGTGAGGATGACGCGGCACCCCTGCTCTTGTTTGCTTTCAATGACCAAGGTGCCGTTTAACCGGGACGCTCGCTCTTGCATAATACTCATGCCGTAGTGGTTGAGCTTTTCGTTGGCCTGTTCAAACCCGATGCCATCGTCAGAGACCGACACCACAACGTTATTGTCGGTCTCAAGGCAGGCGATATCGATTTGCGTCGCTTTGGCGTGCTTGATCGCATTTAGGGTCGCTTCACGGATCAATTGCAGTAAGTGAACCTGATCACTGGCATCAAGCTCCACAGAGGAGAGCTGATTATCGACCTCGATGCGGATTGACGATTGATCGGCCAATTGCTCCGTCATCTCTTTTAGTGCTTGGCCAAAACTGCCTTCTTTGATCGTCAGTCGAAACGTGGTCAGCAATTCGCGTAATTGGGTATAGGCGGCGGATAGCCCGCCGTCGAGATCCTTCAGTACGCTCTGAGTGTGTGGTGATGCTTCGCCGGGAGGTAAAGCGGATAAACCACGTTTGAGTAACGAGACTTGAATTTTTAAATAGGATAAAGACTGAGCAAGCGAGTCATGCAGTTCACGGGCGATCGTCGCCCGCTCTTCCATCAAAAGCAGTTGCTCCGCTTGTTTCTGTGCTTGGTTGTAATACACCGCGCGCGAGAGGATTTGGACAAAGTTATCAATCAAAGCTTGATCTGGGCAAGGCAGTGACGTTTTCCAATACAATGTGCCTAACGCTTCCCCATCTAAGGCCAACGGTTTACTTTGGCAGTCACTGTCACAGCTGAGGCAAACGTCGCCTTTGGTCAATACGAGCGGTCGCTCACCGTCACTGAAGATTTCCATTTTGACCGCTACAATCCCTTCAAGAGAGACGATGTGTTGCAGTATCGCCTCGAAGTTTTCCTGCGTGATCCTCGAAGCGGTCAGCTCTTGCGATGAATTGTACAACACTTGCAGTGAGTCATTGGCATGTTGGAGCTTAAGCGTCTTTTCATTAACGGCTTGCTCTAATCCTCGATAGAAATTACCTAAATCGCTGGCCATGCTATTGAATGTACGAGTCAAAACACCAAGTTCATTCTCACTTGAAACATCCAGATTCACATCAAACGAGCGTGATTGAATCTGTTCGCTAGCCAACATCATAGCGTTCAGCGGTTTCACGATTTGCTTTCTGGAGTAATGAATAACAAACAGCCCCACACACAAGATACCACCTAGCCCTGCACCGCCCACCCAAGCTAAGCGAATCATTTTTTGTTCAGAGAAGTGTTGCAGCTTGAACACAAAGGCATCGATCTGATTCACAAAGCCCGCAACCATAGTTAAATATTGGTGTCGATCTTCGCTCTGAAGCACGGCTTTCAACTCATGCCAACGCATGATCAACCGATAGTAATCGTGAGTAATGTCATCAGGAACACCCCAGCCTTGCAACGCCTTCATCGAAGGGGAGTAGATAGAGCGTTCAAACATCTCGATGTGCTGAAGATAGTCTTGAGATTGCGATTGGATATCGTGCGCCAGTCTATAGCTCTGCATACGCATTGAGCCAGACACGTTCACTGCCTCAGCATCATTGAGGCTAGACGCTAATGTGATGATCGCATAACTGGTCGTCACGACCGACAGGGCTAATATTAAGCCCATGGCTTTCGCTATCGTTCGAGTGACGGATTTTTTTACCCTTCTTGGCATGCATTCACCACGTTATTACTCACCGATTCCCCATCACACCAAGTCATCATATTCACGCTTTCGGCTAAATATGTGATCAAACCAAACCAAATTTATTGATCTAAAACAACAACATAATCTGATTACCCCCAAAGGGTTATTTATACAAATATGTCAAAAACTACAATTTATGTGTGTGTTAATGACAAGTTATTAATAGGAAATGTGAGCTACGCTCACATAAATGCAGTTCACAACGGATAGCAACGTGGTCGATTTCAGTAAACGCCGTCTTTTTACTCGCCAAGCAGACAATACGATTCGCCTGCCTTGGGTTGCGGATGCACAAAGCTTTACCGATTTGTGTACCCGATGTGGAGAGTGCGCCCGCGTCTGTGACACGCAGATCATTGTCAGCGGTGACGGAGGATTTCCTACTGTCGACTTCTCTATCGACGAATGCACATTCTGTTATCGATGTGCCGACGTTTGTCAGGAACCGATTTTTTTACCTGAGGCAGAGACGCCTTGGCATGTAAAGGCAAGCATCAATGAAACGTGTTTAGCCAAACAAAATGTGGAGTGCCGGAGTTGTGGTGAGTTGTGTGACCCGATGGCCATTCAATTCAAATTGGAGGTAGGCAAAGTCGCCCAGCCTCACATAAGCCACGATAAGTGCAGCGGTTGTGGTGCCTGTGTTGCCGTTTGCCCTTCGTCATCCATCAATGTGAGCAATTGATTATAAAAATGGACAACAACATGTCACTGAATGAAGTGCATATATCAAGCTTGGTGGTTCACGCCGCGCCTAGCCATCTTAACGAGGTCAAGGAGTCGATCAGTGCACTGCCCAACGCAGAAATTTATGCAGACAGCCCTGAGGGCAAGCTGGTGGTGGTGCTCGAAACTCAAAACCAAGGGTTTATCACCGATACCATCGACGAAATCAACAACCTACCTAACGTCTTAAGTACTGTGTTGGTCTACCACCAGATAGAAACGGACCTAGGCGATGACGTGATAACTAACACTGGAAAAGAACATTCCCAATTCGAGGGTGAAGTATGAAGATGACAAGACGAGCGTTTGTAAAAGCAAACGCAGCAGCCTCTGCCGCCGCGGTAGCCGGCATCAGTCTACCTGCCACAGCGACCAACCTGATCGCCAGTTCAGAGCAATCGGCGATTACCTGGGACAAAGCGCCTTGTCGCTTCTGCGGGACCGGGTGTTCTGTGTTGGTTGGTACACAAAACGGCAAAGTGGTCGCCACGCAGGGTGACCCTGAAGCGCCGGTCAACAAAGGTTTGAATTGTATCAAAGGCTACTTCCTCTCAAAGATCATGTACGGTCAAGACCGTCTCACTCAGCCTTTATTGCGCATGAAAGACGGCAAGTACGACAAAAACGGTGACTTTACCCCGGTGTCTTGGGATGTTGCCTTTGATACCATGGCCGACAAATGGAAAGAAGCACTGAAAAAACAAGGCCCATCGGGTGTGGGTATGTTTGGGTCTGGTCAGTGGACCGTAATGGAAGGTTACGCCGCCGCCAAGATGATGAAAGCTGGGCTTCGCTCAAACAACATCGATCCTAATGCGCGTCACTGTATGGCTTCCGCAGTGGTTGGCTTTATGCGCACGTTTGGCATCGACGAGCCCATGGGTTGTTACGACGATTTCGAACACGCAGATTCATTCGTGCTTTGGGGCTCAAACATGGCTGAGATGCACCCTGTATTGTGGACTCGCATCACTGACCGTCGCCTCAGCCATCCCCACGTTAAAGTGAACGTGCTGTCTACTTACTATCACCGCTCGTTCGAGTTGGCCGATACTGGGTACATCTTCCAACCGCAGACCGATTTGGCCATTGCCAACTTTATTGCCAATTACATTATCGAAAACGACGCCGTCAATTGGGATTTCGTCAACAAACACACCACATTCAAGCAAGCTACCACCGACATTGGCTATGGTCTGCGTGACGATAACCCACTTCAACAAGCTGCGGCGAACCCAAACAGCGGCGATATGTCGGGCATCTCTTTTGATGAATATAGGAAATCCGTGGCGCCTTACACTGCGGCCAAAGCGTCAGAAATGTCGGGCGTATCTGAAGAAGATTTGATCACTCTAGCGAAACAATACGCGGATCCGAACACTAAAGTGATGTCACTTTGGACGATGGGGATGAACCAGCATACCCGCGGCGTATGGATGAACAGCTTGATTTACAACATCCACCTTCTCACGGGTAAAATCTCAACTCCAGGCAACAGCCCATTCTCTCTGACAGGGCAACCTTCTGCGTGTGGTACCGCTCGTGAGGTCGGCACTTTTGCCCACCGTCTACCCGCTGATATGGTGGTCGCGAATCCAAAACACCGCGCGATTGCAGAAAAAATCTGGAACATTCCTGATGGTGTCATTCCGCCTAAACCGGGTTTCCACGCCGTCCTGCAAGACCGCATGCTCAAAGACGGTAAGCTCAACGCTTACTGGGTGATGTGCAACAACAATATGCAAGCAGGTCCGAATATTAACGGTGAGCGTTTACCGGGCTATCGTAACCCTGAAAACTTTATCGTCTGTTCTGACCCTTACCCAACGGCCACTGCGCAAGCGGCAGATTTGATTCTACCGACAGCGATGTGGATCGAAAAAGAAGGCGCCTACGGTAACGCAGAGCGTCGTACACAGGCTTGGTATCAACAAGTCAGTACGGTTGGCGAAGCGAAATCTGACCTTTGGCAAATTATGGAGTTCTCTAAACGCTTCAAGATGGAAGAAGTGTGGACAGAAGAGATGCTCACCAAAGCCCCTCAGTATCGCGGCAAAACCATGTATGACATGCTGTTCGCCAATGGCGTGATTAACAAATACCCAATCGAGGAAGCGCGCGAACTCAACGACGATGCGCACCACTTCGGTTACTACGTACAAAAAGGCATTTTTGAAGAGTACGCCTCATTTGGACGCGGTAAAGCACACGATCTTGCGCCGTATGAAGTGTATCACCAAACACGTGGTCTTCGTTGGCCAGTCGTTGACGGTAAAGAGACCCTTTGGCGTTACAAAGAAGGCTCAGATCCATATGCCAAAGCCGGTAGCGGTTGGGACTTCTACGGCAAGCCTGACGGAAAAGCGTTTATTATTTCCGCCCCATACGAAGCGCCACCAGAAGTGCCAGATTCCGAGTTCGATTTATGGCTCTGCACCGGTCGTGTACTCGAGCATTGGCACACCGGCACCATGACACGCCGTGTCCCTGAACTCTATAAAGCCGTGCCGGACGCCGTCTGCTACATGCATCCAGAGGACGCCAAAGCACGAGGCATTCGCCGAGGTGACGAGGTGAACATTGCCAACAAACGTGGTGAAGTGCGCGTGCGTGTTGAAACACGCGGACGTAACCGTCCACCGCAAGGATTGGTGTTCGTCCCCTTCTTTGATGCGCGCATCTTGATCAACAAATTGATCCTTGATGCCACGGATCCACTGTCTAAACAGACCGACTTTAAGAAGTGTCCAGTGAAGATCACCAAAGTTGCGTAATGTCGAGATTAGGTTGCCCACATTTGGGCAACCTAAGCGAAGAATGTAGCCAGAAGGCGGAGAACAAAAACATGAAAAAATTCTTAGTTGCACTTTTCTCGGTAGGTGCAGTGTTGAGCAGCGCTGTGTTTGCTAATTTGGACAACCCGGGTGGTATCGGTGGCTTGGAGTCGCTGCGCGGTAACACCAATCTCGAAGAGACCAGACCTGCGGACGCATTTAAAGATTTTCCCAAAGATCAAATCGTTGAAGATAGCTTTGTCTATCAGCCACCGTTGATTCCTCACAGTATTCGTAACTATGAGGTGTCGTTAAACGCCAATAAATGTTTGGCTTGCCACAGCTGGAAAAACGCCAAGCAATCAGGCGCAACAAAAATCAGTGTCACCCACTATGTGAATCGCCAAGACGCGGTGCTCGCAGACGTATCGCCAAGACGTTACTTCTGTCTGCAATGCCACGTCCCGCAAACAGATGCGAAACCATTGGTTGAGAATGAGTTCCAATCTGTTGATTCTCTTAAGTAAGAAACGCGAGTAAGCGAGGTTAACTATGAAATTACTGAAAGCGTTTTGGAAGCGGTTCACGTCCCCTAGTAAAGCGGCGGTTGGCGTTGTGCTGTTTATGGGCTTTGCGGGTGGTTTGTTGTTCTGGGGGGCATTTAACACCGGGATGGAAGCGACCAACAGCGAAGAGTTTTGTTCAGGCTGTCATGCGCCGATTGTAGCGGAAATCAAAGAGACGATTCACTACTCGAACCGTTCTGGTGTGAGAGCAATCTGTTCTGACTGTCATGTACCTCACGAATGGACAGACAAGATTGTCCGTAAAGTTCAGGCGTCTAAAGAGCTGTTTGCGCACTATGTCTTGCGAACCATAGATACACAAGAAAAGTTTGAGCAGCGTCGCGGTCATCTTGCTGAGCGAGAATGGGCACGTATGCAGAAAAACGATTCGCTCGAGTGTCGTAACTGTCATGAATTCGAGTTTATGGACTTTTCTGAGCAAGGTTCACGTGGTGCCCAGCAGCACTCAACGGCCCTCGCCTCGGGTGAAAAGACCTGTGTTGACTGTCACAAAGGGATCGCCCACCGCCTGCCTGACATGCATGGCGTTGAAGGTTGGCAATAAGGAGAGAGCATGAGTACGTTAGAATCGATTATTTGGCACATCCTTGGCTACAGTGCGATGCCTGTCATTATTCTATCAGGCTTCTTAGTGGTTGCGGTCATTTGTATTTGGTTACTCTCGTTGGGTAAAGATAAACAAGCCCAGTAACCCAACAATATCGATACACGACGGTTAGTCGTTTATAAACCAATGTAAAGAGCGACCACTAGGGTCGCTCTTTTGTTAGATTTAAAATCAGCGGTTGCGCTCGATTAATCTGGAAAACCATTCGGGTTATTTGACTGCCAGCGCCAGGTATCTTGCGTCATCTCATCCAAAGAACGTGTCGCACTCCAACCCAGCTCACGCTGCGCTTTTGAAGGATCGGCCCAACACTCGGCAATATCACCGGCGCGGCGCGGCGCAATTTGGTACGGGACAGGTTTACCACTGGCCTTTTCAAACGCATGCACCATCTCCAACACACTATAGCCATTACCAGTGCCTAGGTTGTAGATGTGCAATCCGGATGTCTGGCCTACTTTCTCTAACGCAGCCACGTGCCCATCTGACAAGTCCATCACGTGGATATAGTCGCGCACGCCCGTGCCATCTTTGGTCGGGTAATCATCACCAAACACAGATAAAAATTCACGGCGCCCTACGGCAACTTGGGAGACAAATGGCATTAGGTTATTTGGAATACCTTGCGGATCTTCGCCAAGCTCACCGGATGGGTGTGAACCAACGGGGTTGAAATAACGCAGTAAGGTGATACTCCAATCGGGATTGGCATTTTGAAAGTCGGTCAAACACTCTTCAACCATCAACTTGCTACGACCATAAGGATTGGTCGCACTGGTTGGGAAATCTTCGGTAATAGGCACACTCGCTGGATCGCCATAGACAGTCGCAGATGAAGAAAAAACTAAGGTCTTCACCCCTGCTTCGCGCATCGCATCGACCAATACAAGCGTACCATTGACGTTGTTGTCATAATATTCAAGTGGCTTTTCCACAGACTCACCGACCGCTTTAAGCCCGGCAAAGTGAATCACCGCATCGATGTTGTGCTCAACAAGCACTTGCTTCATCAAGGCTTTGTCGCGAATATCGCCTTCAATAAAGGTCGGCGTTTGACCTGAAACCTTCTCAATACGTTCAAGCACACTGCGCTTGCTGTTATACAAATTGTCGACGATAACGGGCGTCATTCCCGCGGCGATCATTTGCAAACACGTATGGCTGCCAATGTAGCCCATACCGCCTGTCACTAATACATTCATAACTCTAGCCTAATGTAAGTATTTCGTTGAATGGTAACAGAAAATCACACGCCCGATAACGCTAACTTGCCTCACTCATGATGACCTGCCCTTTGCCTTCCATTTTAGCTCGGTACATGGCTTTGTCGGCCGCTTTGAGGAATTGTTCGAGACTGGTACCCTGCGCACGTTGAGTGTAGTGAATACCAATACTCACACCGACCGATAGACGCTCACCGGCATAGTCGATTTCATTGCTGATTTCAGCCAGTAGCCGCTCTGCGAGGGCATGCGTACTGGGTTGATCGCAAGAAGTCATCAAGACCACAAACTCATCGCCCGATAGTCGAGCCACCAAATCTTGACTGCGCACATACAACGATAGGCGGCGCGAGACTTCTTTAAGTACTGCATCGCCTGCATCGTGGCCGTAAGTGTCGTTTACTGCTTTAAATCCATCAAGATCGAGATACAAAAGTGCAATGCCCGTTTTGGATAGACGTTCATCGGTGAGCGTTTTACCTAATACGCGATAAAGATGGGTGCGATTGGCAAGCCCGGTCAAACTGTCATGATTGACCATATACTCAAGCCGCTCCATCTGTTTGACTGAAGATAAGTCGACAATCACATAGACATAATCGAAGCGATGTTCACTGGCGCTGGTACGATTTTTCGATGCTCGAACATAAAGCGGTACTCGGTGACCAAGGGGATGAATCTCCCACACCTCACCTTGCCACTCACCTTGCTCTTCAATCATGCGCTTTATCTGCGTCATGACGGTATCAAAATCCGCCCAACGGAATAGCTCACGATGGTGCTGACCAATTATATCGCTGCTATCTACTCCCAGTATCCGACGACTGGCCGGGTTGAGCATAGTGACCACGTCGCTATCATCGGTGACCACTAAGCCATCTTTACTGTTTTCAAAAATATTTGCCGCCATGCGTTGGCGGCTCATCGCCACTTCGACTTGGGTGATGTCCTCAATCGCGATTAGGCACTGGCCGGGTTTTGAAAGCGGCGTACCACTTACTTTTAAGAATCGGCGATCATGAAACAGATCTTCGAGGACGATATGGTGATCTTCAAACTCTAGATTGTTTTCGAGCGCGTGCTTTAATTCGGATTGCCCTTTACCTTGAATCAAATCTGTCAACTTACTGGCTTGTATAAATGCGCTGGTACAGCGGAATATCTCACACGTCATCGCATTAAAGTGGAGAACATCGCCATGCTGATTGACAACAATAAGCGCGTGTTTGACCGACTCGACCACCTCGTTGGCGAAGGATTTCTCTTGTTCTAATCTATCAAGTGTATGATTGACTTGTTGATCACGCAGTTTCAAACGTCTCAGCATAGTGCGAAAGGCACGGACTAAATCACCAACTTCATCGTTCGCTATGATATCAATCTCAATACTGTTGGATTTGTGTTCAATATATCCCTGTATCGCAGCGCGCAAACTGATGACGGGGTTGAGAATGTAGTTTTGTACGGTGTAAAACAAAATGGCGGTCGCAATGGTCAAAAAGACAATAAAGATCAGCGCATTATGTATGACTTGCTCTGAACTATCTTGAAACGATTTGGTGGAGATCGTCACTCTAAACTTGGCCACTTCATTACCGTTTGCATAGAGAGGAAAGAGCGCAAAAAGATAATCGTCGCTCACTGCCTGGCCCGTTTCTTTCAATGCAGCGAGCTGCTGCGCACTCGGCAAAGGCGCTGCGACACCATGTTGTTCATACATCGAAAACAGTTTGCCATCTAAGGTGTGCAGCTTAACGCGCACGATCTCTTTGTCTGCGGAAAACGACTGCAATATTTGCGTCGCTTGTTCAGTATGCCCACCCAAAATGGCCGAGTTTAACGGCGATGATAAACCAAGAGACAATACGTGAGCACGGTCGATAAGGTTGTCGGTTTGCGATTGGAGAGCAACATTGAGCGCATTGCCCTGAGTGAGAAGTAAAATCACCAATGAAAAAAGAATCAGTGGGACGATAAGCTTAGATTTCAACGATAGCGCGTTCAACGAGAGCATAGGCGACTCCTCTCAACCCATCTTCTTTGGCGATTCTGAATACAAACGCCACTTCTATCGCCGCTGACCCTTTTCATATCACATTTGAGCGCTTCGCCCCTCACCCACTACCTAAAACACTATTTGCTACCTAAAACATTAACTGCTCTGTTTTCTTTTGATGCGGTTTGTGCTTAAGCTTAGCAACACGATAGGAACACGCTCAGTGACGCCGTTCAAAATTTGAACGCAACTCGGATTGTTTGTACGATAAATCTCACTAATGAGCATAAAGGGACGTAAATGCATGGCAAAACGCGCAATCTTGTTGAATTGTGATATGGGTGAAAGCTTTGGTGCTTGGTCGATGGGCAATGACACCTTGGTGATGCCCCACGTAGACATGGCCAATATCGCCTGCGGCTACCACGCTTCTGACCCAACCATTATGTCACACACTGTCGCGCTCGCGGTTCGACACAACGTCAAGATTGGCGCCCATCCCAGTTACCCAGACTTACAAGGATTTGGACGCCGAAGCCTTGCCATGAGCCCCGAAGAAGTCACTGCGATGATCATCTATCAAGTTGGCGCGCTTAAAGCGCTTTGTGAAGCGCACAACACAGAACTCAGTTATGTCAAACCACATGGCGCGCTTTATAATGACATGCTTAAGGACTTATCGCTGTTCGATGCGGTCGCTGATGCCGTCTCTTGTTTCAATGTCCCTTTAATGACGCTCGCCGTGCTCGATAACCAGCCTTTACTTGATATTGCCGACCGGTATGAGTTGCCTTTGCTGTTTGAAGCTTTTGCTGACAGACGCTATCTCGCCAATGGAACTCTGGCACCAAGAACGCTGCCCGATGCGGTCCTTACCAACGCCGAAGATATCATTAGCCAAGTTCGCCAAATCACCCAATATGGCAAAGTGCGCACCATAGAGGGCTACGCGATTGATATTGAGGCGGATACCTTATGCGTACACGGCGATAATCTGGCGGCCATCGATATTATCAAGCAAATCCGCACCAGCATGGAGTAACAGATGACGATCACCTATACCATCGATCCCGTTGCCGAGTGCAGTATTTTAGTCACCTTTGACGCGGCCACTTCGCCAGAGCTGTCGAGTATAATCCAGCACTGTGGCGAAAACGTTCAGTCTCAGTTAGCGCAATGGCTGATGAACGTCACCCCCTCGCACATCACTCTGTTGATTGACTATTTACCTCACCGAATCTCCATTTTCGATTTTATCCCACGCGTCGAACGCATCTTGGACAGCACCATAGCCAGCCCGCCAGTAAGCCATAGCGCAGAGATCGTTGAATTACCCGTCTACTATCATCCGGATGTAGGGCCAGACTTAGCGATCTATTTCGAGCAAGGTATGACATTGGACGAAGTAATCGAACTGCACACCCAAGAGTGTTACAGTGTCACTGCGATCGGCTTTGCGCCTGGGTTTGCGTTTATGAGTCAAGTCACGCCTCAATTACAACTGCCACGTCAAAGTACGCCGCGCGTCAATGTTCCCAAAGGCAGCGTAGCGATTGCCAATCATCATACTGCGGTTTATCCGAGTGATTCACCGGGTGGGTGGAACATCATTGGACGCTGCCCATTAGCGCTGTTCACACCCGGTGAAGCGCAGATGCTGCCGTACAGTGTCGGCTCTCAAGTGCGCTTTAAGGCCGTCGATCGAGAACAGTTTCTTCAACTCGGTGGGTCGCTTGATGGGGAGTTTGCCTTATGAAGTCTTACGTTGAAGTCATCAAACCTGGACAACTGAGCCTCATCCAAGATTTTGGGCGATTTGGCTTGGCGCATTTGGGCATTACCCAAGGCGGTCCCTTGGATGATTACGCCTACAGTTGGGCGAATCATTTGCTCGATAACCCGGTCAATTGCCCAACCATTGAAATTACCTTGGGACAAGCGGAATTTCGTTTCAATGGTCACTGCAACCTCGCCATTGCAGGTGGGGATCTCAATGCTAAACTCGACGGTCAGCGCATAGATAACTGGTCAACATTTGTCGCCCGTAAAGGGCAAACGTTGAGCTTTGGTCTTCCGGCCAACGGGCTAAGAAGCTACCTTGCCATTAAAGGGGGCTTTGATGTGTCACCAGTATTGGGCAGTGTGTCCACCGTCACCCGTGAAGCGCTCGGCGGCTTAGAGCAAGGCCGCGCACTTAAAGCCGGGGATCAACTGGCGTTTACTTACCACCCATTATCCCGCCAAACCACACAGATTTCATTTCGCTACCGCCCTGATTACAACCTCCCCATTCGTGTGCGCGTAATTGAGGGGTATCAAAGTGAGCAGTTTTCTCCAGACGCGATCGGTGCCTTTTACAGCCGACGTTTTGAGGTAAGCCAGCACATCAATCGAATGGGGTATCGCCTTCGCGGGAACACAATTACGCCACCGGATACGGAACTGTTGAGCGAGGGAATTGCGTTAGGTGCAATACAAGTACCCAAAAGTGGCGACCCGATTATTTTGCTCAGTGACAAACAAACGATCGGCGGTTATCCCAAATTAGGCTGTGTGGCCCGTATTGACCTACCACGTATCGCTCAAGCTCGGCCGGGCCAAACCGTGACGTTTGAAAAGGGCGATTTACTCGGTTTACAAGATGTCTGGTGTCAGTGGGCGCGCTTCTTCGGCTATTAATTCATTGCCATCATTTTTGTTGTATTGACTAAGCTTAGTCGCGGCCAAGCGGGCGGCGAAATAACAAAAAGGCGCCGATTGGCGCCTTTTTGTATCATTCGATGACACGGTGTGGTGATAGCTGCTTTACTGGGATTCACCATAGACTTGCGCCAACTCTGCAGGGTAGCCACGCTCAATCGCGATGCGTTTCGCTTCTTGTTCAACGTCGCTCGCCACCAAGCGGGTACACACCGGATGAAGAGCCTCAATGGAGGCTCCCCGGTAATCATACAAGCCCCATTGAGTCACCACTTTTCTTGCTGCTTCAAGCGCAGATGAACCTTTGACCACTTCGATGCGTGCATAGTGATTGGCTTCAAACGAAACGTCTGCGGCTCTTAACGAGTCATCTCGTCCTGGTATTTGCTGCGCGCCAAACAAAGGCAGCGCATAGTAATCCGCCGAATGGTAGTCAGGCACGTACTGACCGATGTGTCGTACGGCACGCAGGCTGCGCTCTTTGGCCACGGACTCGTCCCAGCCTTGATTCAACGTCTTGATTAGGGGAGCCGGTAACTGGGGCTGAGAAGAACGATCATCCGAGGCAACCAACCCCTCATCAAACAAGGTAATCTCTTTCGTCATCCCGTGCAGTTGAAACACTTTATTTGCATACGGGGTCAGTTGCGCCATACCTGCTGGCGTCCCCCGTTGACCATGGAAAATGACTTCGGGCCATACCTGATCACACTCTGCCCATCGCGTGACATATGCGGCTTTAAACTCCACCAAACGCTGACGTTTCTTTTGAGCCAGATCGTCAATCGTGCCGGTTTGATAACCACAGGCGTTGATGACGTATTGAGCTTGAAGTTCGTGCAGTCGGTTATTGTCATCGCGATAACGAATCAGCCAGCCGTTCACACTCTCTTCAAGATCGGTGACTTCACATGAGGTGAGCAATTGGCAATTTGGATGTGCAGCGAGTGTGAGTTTTGCGCTCGCGGCCAAACGAAAGACACTCCAACCGTGCTCTTGCACTGCAACCACAGGGTACTTTAGCGCATCGAGGTCGGCATGCTGAGCAAAAGGAATCACCCATTCTTCAACACTTGTTGGTGCCTCAGGTTGAGTGCGCGTCGCCAGTGCTTGCAATTCCTCTTTTGAAAAACAGCGATAGTAATCTTGTGGTGCGCCTAGCACTTGATTGGCCGAGTCTCGGTCCACTAAGGTCTGGTAGCAATCACGGATGGTTTGCAGGCGAGATTCGACCTCATCGACACTGCCGGGATCGGTAATAGGAACAGCAATAAGAGTTGGGCGACGATTGATGGTTTGAGGGTAAAGACGCACCGTTTCAATCGACTGTTCAAGCAATTCAATACATTGCTCCGTCGAGATTTCCCGGTACAAATTACCACCAGCATGGAGATGGCAAATCGGCGGTCCACTGACAAGGCTCGCGCCTCGCTCAATGAGGGTAACTTTTTGCCCAAGTTCGGATAAATGGACAGCGGCCGTGGCGCCGGCAACGCCCCCACCAATAATGACGATGGACGTTGAACTTGGCTGTGTGTTGATCTGTGACATCTGCGCGGCTAGTTGTTTCATTTCTCGGTTATTTTACTCTTAAAAAACGGTGATAAAAATCACTTTTTTTGCAAGGGATATGAATGACATTTTCATCATAAAAAGTTGAAAAAAATGCTTGACTGAAAAATTGGAACTCATAGAAAAATCGATTCTGTGAATAACAACTTTGCTGCATGCTTGAACTTTCCTAGCGTTGCGCGATTTAGTGAGTTATCTACAGGTCAAGTTATCCCATACCTTATCCACCGTTTTTGTGGATAACTGAATAACTTGACCCGAACAGCGTCAGCTAAACTCTTTATTTATAGGGGCTAACAGTTTTTTAATCATACTGAAAACAACCAACGCCAGTGTGCAAAACGTGATGATTGGCATGGTTAACCACAACAAATAATGCAAGCTTGGGGTGAGATCAAAACCGAAGTAAATGATCCCACCGACTACGGCTTCTGCCCCCAGTGCGGCAATCAAACCAGCAATCAATGCCATCAAGCCATATTCTGCCCAAATGGTGCGCGTGACCCGTTTTCGACTCGCACCTAACGTTCGGTAGAGCTGCATCTCTGATTTACGTTGTGACAGACTTAGCCTCAGCAACGTAAAGATCAAAAGTAACCCTGCCAAGACGCCAAGTGCCGCCAATAAGGTAATCGACCAAACGATTTGCTCAAGCAGCGATTGGATTTTCTCACCCATTTGACGAATATCCATCAAGCTAACCGTTGGGTGCGCCTTTGACAGAGTATTGAGCAACCCGTCATGTTGGTCGTCGACGCGAAAGCTGACCAAAAACGTCGCTGGGATTTGCTCTAGCACATCCGGCGTAAAAATGAAGTAAAAATTAGGCTTCATATCACGCCATTCTACGGCACGCACAGAATTCACCATCGCAATTATCGTTTGGCCGTTAATCACAAACTCAAGCTCATCACCAATCGCTAGACCCAGATCGCTAGCGACATCCGACTCAACGGACACGCCGCCCTTTTCAGTCCACTCACCCTCAAGCAACTCGTTGTGTGCAGGAATCCCCTCGGCGTAGGTAAAATTGAGCTCACGACGCAGTGCGTCGTTGCCTTCTCCGCCATCAGAGGCTTCTTTCGCATCTTGCCCATTAATTTTCGTCAAGCGGCCCCGAATGATGGGATAGTCGTCGGAGCGAGTGATCCCATTTTGGTCCAACACCTCTAAATAGGCCTCTCTTTCGTAAGGTGCGATATTCAGAGCGAAGGCATTCGGCGCATCTGGCGGAATAGTACGTTGCCAATCAGAGAGTAGATCAGTGCGAACGAGCCACATCACGGCCAGCAGCATCAAAGAAAGCCCAAGAGCGCCAAATTGCAAACCGGTTGCCGTCATTGAGCGGTTGATGCGCGAGAGCGCCAATTTGAATGACGTACTCAGTGGCATTTTGGCTAACTGCTTGGTGACAAGCAGACTCACCGCGCCGAGCAGCACAAACAGCAGCACCATACCCAGCATGACAATCCAAACCAACATGTTGTCGTAGTATGCCACGAGCATCGGCACGACAGGCACCAGAATCAACCACTTTGACTTATGGCCCGTGTCGCTTGCTTGGGGTTGCATCACATTGACCGCACTGACACTCACTAAACGATGAAGAGGAATCCCAAGGGCAGGTACGGCGATACACACGCTGCTGGCAAGCGCGACCAGCGCAGGCGTCAAGCCATAGCTCGGGAGTGGATTAGGTAGCAAGTCAACCAGAGGAATGCGGAGTAACACTTCTAACCCGACACCGATCAGTAAGCCAAGCACGCTCGCTGTCAGTAGCAGTATCGCGACCTGAATAGAAAGCCAGCGGACAATCCACTGCTTTGTGGCGCCAAGGCTTTTCAACATGGCAATGGTCTTGGTGCGAGTAGAGACGTAGTGCTGACAGGTCAGTACCAATGTGGTTGCGGCCATAATGACCACAATCGCGACGCTGAGAGACAAATATTGCTGAGTGCGCTGGAAAACATCGTTGGTACGACTGGCACTGTTTTGATCTCGCCAACGTTCACTTGGGGTCAGTTCAATGCGGCTTTTTAGCGTCTCTATGCTGGTGTCGTCGCCATTCAAAAATAGGTTGTAGCGCACGCGACTGCCGAGCTGAATAGCGCCTGTCTTATCGATGTCATCCATGTGGATAAAGACCGACGGCATTTGCTGAAATGGATTGAAGCTTAGCCCTGGCTCTTCTAATACACGTCCTGTAACGGTGAAATCGGCATCACCAATAGTGACGGCGTCACCAATAGTAACCTCTAACTGGGCAAATAGACGCTCGTCAAGCCACAGCTCACCAGGCGCTACTCGTGCTTTTTCCCCTTGGCCATCACTTAAGCGAAAATCACCTTGCAGCGGATAGTTCGACTCTACCGCCTTAACGGTGATCAGTTTCATCTGCGCGTCACTAAACGCCATGGTGGCAAAGCGAGTTTGACGCGCAGTGTCCATATTCAATGCCGCGGCGTTTTGTAGCAATGTTTCGGGCAGAGGATTCGAGCTACTGAACTGCACATCCGCCGTTAACGCTTGCTTGCCCTGTTTGACGATGACCTGCTCCATGCGGTTCGCTAAAGCAGTTAAGGCAAAGATGCAGGCGATAATTAACGTCAGCGCGGCGGCAATCGGCCAGAGCTGGCCTTGACGAATTTCACTGACACTCCAGCGCACTAGACGGGAGTTTAAACGAGAGTGTGCCATCCCTACTCTCCTTTGATCTGACCAGCCGACATGACTATGGTGCGATCGCACATACGTGCTAGCTCGCTGTCATGGGTCACCAGCACTAAGGTCGTCCCGTGCTGTTTATTGAGTTCAAACAACAGCTCGATCACTTTCGCTGCGGTGTGTTCATCCAGATTTCCCGTCGGTTCATCGGCGAAGAGGATTTTCGGTTCAATCATGAAAGCGCGCGCCAAAGCAACACGCTGCTGTTCACCCCCTGACAGCTGAGAGGGAGAGTGATGCATTCGATGCTCAAGTCCTACCGACGTTAACAACATTTTTGCGCGCTCAATGTTTTCGTCTTCGCCTTTCAGTAAGCATGGCAAAGTAACGTTCTCTAACGCGCTCAAGCTCGGTATCAGCAAAAAGCTCTGAAAAACAAACCCAACCGATTCACTGCGTATTTTCGCCCTTTGCTCATCATCCAGCTCTGATAAGGTTTTACCTAGCAGCTGGATTGCGCCTTTTGTCGGGGTGTCGAGACCGGCTAACAACGTCATCAAGGTGGACTTACCCGCACCGGATGTGCCGACGATCGCCACGCTCTCTCCGGCAAAGATTTCAAGATTAACCTCTTCAAGGATTGTTAATTGCTCCTGTTTAGTGGAGACTATTTTTGATAATGACGTTGCTTGAATGATGGATGTTTGCATGATTCGTTTACTTTCCTTGGTCTT
>NZ_JCBDHE010000050.1:0-47816 GCF_059834225.1 Vibrio sp. R10-SG3-ISO3
GATCGTGGTTAGAGGGTAGTGTGAATTATGTAGTGAGGTGATGGGTGATGGGGTGTGGTTTGTTGGAGTTGGGGTCATCGAATTTCCTCATGATGGTAATGGGTAATGGGTAATGGGTTAGGGGTAATGGGTTGTGGGTTAGGGGTGTTCGGTGGTGAGGGTGTTGATAAAGGCGGTCATGGCGCGTTCGAGCGTTTGCAGATCCGCACCGGTTTGTTTGGCAAGGTTTGCCAAATTACAGCCTTTTACCCATAGGGCGTAGGTGAGCTCATAGCCTAGAGGCTCTGAGCGTTGGCCTGGGCAATTAGGGCGATAAACCCCTCACGGCTGATGGGGCAGTGTGGGTAGGTGGGGAAATAGATCTCCTCTAGGGTTGGGTCAAAGGGGGAATACACGTAGCAGAGGCGACGAATCGCCCATTCACTGTATTGGTGACACACAGGCATAGCAACTCCCTTCTCAATCAGGAGGCGACACTCTACGCGACATTTCGCCATTAGGGTTGGCGAAATACTGGCGATTTGTACAGCCCGAGCGAACAAAGGCAAAAATGCGAGTGTGTACAAAATTAGGTGCATATCCAATGAGCCAAAGAACGGCCAGGCGTGAGGCGGCTTGCAACCTCACCAATTCGCGCGGCATTTCTGCCGTATGGCGAACCCTAATCAATAAGAGGCTGTTTTGTTTGTTGTTTACATTCCAATAACAAAGCCGAGGAGAACCCATGAGCCACACCCTAGTCGCCACCCTGATGAAAGCCAAAACCGGATCGCCCATCAGCAAACTGATCTTACTTAAGTTGGCCAATAACGCCGATGTGCACGGCCGCTGCTTTCCCTCTTACCAGTATTTGGCGCTCTATTGCGAAGTCTCGCTGCGCACAGTGAAAGAGCACATCAAACGGCTAGAGGAGCAAGGCTTTCTCGAACTGGTGCACCGCTTTGACAAACGCGGCCGTCAGCGCAGTAACTTGTACCAGCTCTACACGCCTGCCCATTTGCACGTTGAACTAGACGGCACGTGCACCGGAGAGGAAGCAAAGTCTTCACCCTCTCCCCGTGCAGCAACTGCACCGAGAATCTCCCAATTAAAGAGTAATAAAGAGAGTTGTAGGCAGGCAGCGCCACCCCAGCGCCCTGTGGATAAGTTAGTCCGCGAGTATCACGCCAAAGGGCGAACCCACCCGTTTGAAGAGCGCATTCAGGGTTTGATCAAAGCACGAAAACGCAGCCGTGCGGATGAATATGCGAATGAGCAAAAGAAACGGGAGGAGGCATCATGAAACACCGATTATCGCTCACTGAGCAAAAACACATTTTAAGCCTGTACATCATCCGCGCCAGCGGCCGACCGAGAGAGTTACTTGAAGTGTTATTAAGCGCCTACCCCAACCCAATGAGCGGCAGCGAACTCAAACGTGCCCTTAACATGACCGGCAGCCATGCCTTGCCGTCCGCGGTGCGTAATGCGGAGATTTTTATTGATGTGATTAAGCGTTATGATACTGCGACAAATAAGACCTATTACCAGCTTGATGAGCAGTGTGTGCAGCGCTTTGCATTTAATCAGCTAATGGGTAGTGTGATGAAAGTTTAGGAGTGTGACGGTGCAATCAATCGTTGCTAGTTTATCCCCTGCTTGAAATGGTGTACTATCCGAAGCAGATTTATGCAGTGCGCGCTTGTGTATTACCGATCTTTTGAATGGAGTTTTAAAGGATACTTAGGTGTACAGTCATAGCGCGCCAGCGGATGTTGTGCGGTTGTCCAAATAAAAAAAATGGGAGGGGCTATTGGGGCCAGTAATTAAAAACAACCAAAACCAAGCCTTTACAAAGCCTCTCGAAAACACAACCGTCTCAATTTGGATAAAAACCGTCTCAGTTAAGGAAGAGCACTGAGATGTAACTACGAAAATTTATACAACTACGAAGTGGCAGCAATGAAAATATCTCCAGAAAGAATGACTCATCTAAAGCAGTTGGAAGCCGAGTCGATTCACATTATGCGCGAAGTTGCCGCGGAATTTGATAACCCAGTCATGCTCTATTCAGTGGGCAAAGACTCCTCCGTTATGCTGCATTTGGCGAAAAAAGCCTTTGCCCCGGGCATCCCTCCGTTTCCTTTGATGCACGTCGATACCACGTGGAAGTTCAAAGAGATGATCGAGTTTCGCGATCAGATGGCCGAAAAGCTGGGCATGAAATTGATTGTCCATCAAAACCCTGAAGGGCTGGCCATGAACATCAGCCCGTTTGTGCATGGCAGTTCAAAACACACCGACATCATGAAAACTCAAGGCTTGAAGCAGGCGCTGGATAAGTACGGCTTTGATGCGGCGTTTGGCGGCGCGCGACGCGACGAAGAAAAATCACGTGCGAAAGAGCGTGTCTACTCGTTTCGTGATGAACACCACCGCTGGGATCCGAAAAACCAAAGACCAGAGCTGTGGAACATTTACAACGGCAAAGTCAATAAAGGCGAAAGTATCCGAGTGTTCCCATTGTCGAACTGGACGGAGCTCGATATCTGGCAGTACATCTACTTAGAAGACATTGAGATCCCAAGTTTGTATCTGGCCAAAAAACGTCCCGTGGTTGAGCGCGATGGTATGCTGATCATGAAAGATGACGACCGTATGGAGCTCAAGCCTGGCGAAACCATCGAGCACAAAATGGTGCGTTTTCGTACGTTGGGTTGCTACCCACTGACCGGTGCGGTGGAGTCAGAAGCGACGACATTAACGGAAGTCATTCAAGAGATGCTCTTGACCACGACCTCTGAGCGCCAAGGTCGCGCCATTGACCACGACTCATCCGGGTCGATGGAGAAGAAAAAGCGCGAAGGCTATTTTTAAGCTCCTGCCACCATGTGGATCACTGCGCTTGTTATTCTTGTTTTACTCACGAGCTTAATTGTCTCAAAATGGCGCGCCGCCTATGTATTTGTCGGCGCGACTCTCGTGCTTTACCTCTTCGGACAAATTGATCAAAGCCGTTTAATCGGAAACATCACAAATAGCTCCGTCCTAACTCTGATTGCCTTAATGGTGGCTTCTCTCGCGTTAGAAAGAAGTTACTTGTTGCCATGGTTATCGAGCAAAATCTTTGATGACAGTTACAGCAAAACACTCCTTCGCCTTGGGCTATCCAGTGCCCTGAGTTCGGCTGTTCTCAACAATACCGCCGTGGTGGCCACTTTGATGGGGGGAGTGCAACGCAATCAAGACCACCCCGCCACTTCACTGCTGATCCCTCTCTCTTACTTTGCCATTTTAGGTGGTACGTTGACCTTAATTGGTACAGCGACCAACCTGGTTGTGAATGCACTGTTAGTTGAAGCTGGTCACCCCGAGTTAAATTTCTTTGTTTTTCTCCCTGTCGGTCTTGCGCTGGTGGTACTGGTTGGCGGTGTGGTTGTGCTAAGCGCTCGGCAGCTCAATCGAAAAGTCTCGTCTCTTTCTCCGGTGTCTCACTACTTTATCGATGCAGAGGTCAAGCCAGGCAGCAAACTGATTGGCAACACCGTGCGTGAAAATAAACTGAGAGCATTAGATGGACTGTTCTTAGCCGAAATCGTCCGGGGTGATCAACTGATTTCCCCTGTGACACCGGATACGCGCATTCAAGCGAAGGACAAACTGGTCTTTACCGGTGATGTAGAGAATGTGAAACAGCTCCATTTACTTGACGGCGTCGAAATCTTTGCCGATGCCAGTCAGCTTCTCAGTTCGAATTTGACCGAAGTGATCGTCAGTCCAGAGTCGGTATTGATCGGGAAAACCCTCAAAGCGACGGATTTTCGCTCGCGTTTTGACGCCGCGGTGGTCGCGATCAGCCGAGAGGGACATCGACTCTCTGGTAAATTGGGCGAGCAAAAAATTCTCTCGGGTGACAAGCTGGTCTTGGCCATTGGCGAAGATTTTCATAAACGGCAGAATCTAACACGCAACTTTTTTATTCTCAGTGGTATAGAGCTCAACCACACCTTGTCATTGAAGCAAAATGTGCTGACCGTTTTGGGCTTTTTGGGCGCGATTGTGCTATCGGCCACGACATCGGTCTCGTTGCTTGAATCCATGGGCGCGTATATTCTATTGATGCTGGGCAGCAACGTCATTGATGGGACGACCATACGCCGCCGCTTTCCTTTTGAACTGTGGACGGTCTTGGTATGCGCGCTGTCCATCGCGTATGCATTCAGTGCCTCGGGTTTGGCACAATGGGTGACGTCTGGCATACATGATTTGCTCGGAGAGCAAAATCCCTTTGTGGCGCTAGTGTGTCTGTTTATCGTCACGCTCATACTGACGGAAGTTATCACCAACACCGCTGCGGCAGCGATTATGCTGCCGGTAGGGCTGGCGTTGGCACAGGCTTACCAAGTCTCGTCGATGCCATTTATCATGGCAGTGGCGTATGCCGCCAGTGCATGTTTTTTAAGCCCTTATGGGTACCAAACAAACTTAATGGTCATGAATGCTGGTGGCTATCATTTTAAAGACTTTATTAAAGTGGGGTGGAAGGTGTCGATGAGCTACAGTCTTGTTGCGCTTATCGCCATTCCTCTTTTTTTCCCATTTTAGGTGTGACAATAAACAGAAAACAATGAATCCGTACACAAAAAAACACCACGATGCAGTCAGTGCCGACATTGTTTGGCACAATGCGAGCGTAACTGACAAAGAGCGAGCAGCACTGAAAAAGCAAACGCCGGTCTTGCTTTGGTTTACAGGGCTGAGCGGCTCGGGTAAATCCACCATCGCCAACGCGGTAGAACGCAAACTCTTTGAGTTGGGCAAACACAGCTATTTACTCGATGGCGATAATGTTCGCCATGGGCTGAATAAAGATCTCGGTTTTAGCGATGCTGACCGTGTTGAAAACATCCGACGTATTGGCGAAGTGGCCAAGCTCTTTGTTGACTCAGGCAGCATTGTTCTTACCGCCTTTATCTCCCCATTTCGAGCAGATAGAGCGCAAGCGAAAGACATGTTGTCGAGTGGGCAGTTTTTAGAGGTGTATATTGATACGCCACTAGAGGTGTGTGAGCAGCGCGACCCTAAAGGGCTCTACAAAAAAGCCCGCTCTGGAGAAATCAAAAATTTCACCGGTATCGATTCAACGTATGAAGCGCCGTTACAGCCTGACATTCATGTAGAAACCGCGCTCTATACGGTCGAAGAGTGCGCGCAACGTATTATTGAGCAACTAAAGCAGCGGCAGTACATTTGACATGCATTATGACGTTTTTAATGGTGATGCCGATGGCATCATGTCACTCATTCAGCTAAGAAAAGCGCAGCCTAAATCGAGCACATTGATCACCGGTGTCAAACGCGATATTCAACTGCTGAAACAAGTCGTCACGCAAGGTGATGCCTCGTGCGTGACCGTGCTCGATATTTCGATGGAGAAGAATATTGATGCGCTGTACGAGCTGATTGAAAACCGTGTCCCTGTGTTTTATTGCGACCACCATCGTACCGGCGAGGTGCCTCAATCAGACGCGTTAACGGCGTTGATTAATCTCGATGCCAACGTGTGTACAAGCTGGTTGATCAACCGTCATCTCGGTGAGCAATATGTTGACTGGGCGATTGCTGGGGTATTTGGTGACAACTTGTTTAGCACTGCTCAGTCACTCGCGGCAGAGCATGGACTCGAGCAAGAGTATATAGAGTTTTTAAAAGAGCTCGGAACGCTGGTCAACTACAATGGGTATGGGGCGACGCTTGAGGACCTCCATATCCAACCAGAGCGCCTTTTTCAGCAGTTGATCGCGTATGCGTCGCCAAGAGAGCTTTTAGAAGACCCTGTTTCTCCTTACTTCCAACTGCAAAAGGCCTATCTGGAAGACAACGAGAAAGTGGCCACACTGCGCCCCGTGCATTCTTGTGAGATTGCAGAAGTCTACGTTCTCCCTTGTGAGGCATGGGCGAGACGCATTGGCGGCGTGTTTGGCAATGCGTTAGCCAATCAAACGCCAAACAAAGCTCACGCTGTGGTGACCTTGAATGCAAGCCAAGAAGATTACACCGTGAGTGTTAGGGCGCCACTGAGCAACCGAACGGGAGCGGATGAGATTTGTATCCAGTTTCCAACTGGCGGTGGCCGTAAAGCCGCTGCTGGCATTAACCAATTACCCAAGTCTGAGCTAGCGTCATTTATTCAGACGTTAACTGACCATTACGCTAAGTAGACATAGAACAGGTACAGAACATGTCGCACTCTTCAGAGCTGATTGCAAAAGATATTGAAGCCTACTTAAAGGTTCATGAAAACAAAGATCTATTACGTTTTTTGACCTGTGGAAATGTCGATGACGGTAAATCTACCCTCATTGGACGTTTGCTTTACGACTCAAAGCTGATCTATGAAGATCAGATGGCCGCCATTGAAAAAGACTCCCAGAAGTTTAATACCACAGATGAAGCCTTTGACTTGGCGCTTCTCGTTGACGGGCTTCAATCAGAGCGTGAGCAGGGTATTACTATTGATGTCGCTTATCGTTACTTTTCCACCGACAAGAGAAAGTTCATCATTGCCGATACCCCAGGACATGAGCAGTACACGCGCAACATGGTGACCGGCGCATCAACGTGCGACTTAGCGATCGTGATGGTGGATGCGCGCCGCGGCATTCAAACCCAGACTCGTCGTCATAGCTATATTTGTTCCCTCTTAGGCATAAAGCACATCATTGTTGCGATCAATAAGATGGATCTAATGGAATACAGCCAAGAGGTGTATCAACAGATCAAAGCCGATTACCGAGAAATGGCGAAAAATTTCAATATCGATGATATTCGCTTTGTACCGATTTCAGCGCTAAAGGGTGACAATGTGGTGGCCCCAAGTGAAAAAACGGACTGGTATCCAGGTGCGACATTGATGAAGTTGCTGGAAACGGTCAAAGTCGATAAAGACAAAGACCTAGAGCATATGCGATTCCCAGTTCAATATGTGAATAGACCCAATTTAGATTTTAGAGGGTTCTGCGGTACGCTCGCCTCTGGGCAAATTCAAGTCGGGGATGGGGTCACAGCGTTGCCCTCAGGCAAAACGTCGAAGGTCAAATCCATCTTTACCTATGATGGTGAACTGCAAACAGCGCAGCCGGGCCAGGCGATTACTGTAACACTGGAAGATGAAATCGATGTCTCTCGTGGTGATATGATTGTGCATACTGGGCATGAGCCAGTTGTCACCAACCAGTGTCAAGCGCACATGGTTTGGATGGGTGAACAACCCATGCTGACACATAAGGACTATGTGTTGAAGTTTGCCACTAAGAGCTGTTTAGGGAAAGTGGCCAAGATTGAACACAAAGTCGATGTGAATACATTGGCCAAGCATGCAGAAAACACCGATAGCTTAGGGCTGAATGAAATTGCGCTGGTCCATATCAAGCTAACGGAAAACATCGCGCTGGACGAATATCAGCATTTGCCTCAAACCGGTGCGTTTATTGTCATTGATCGTATCAACAATGTGACGATTGGAGCGGGCATGGTCAGTGCAATTAAAGGCAAGGAGGCAGAGAGTACTGGCGAGCGAAGCTATACCGAATCGGAAAAGGCCCTCAATGCATTCATACGTGAGCAGTTCCCGGAATGGGGTTGCAAATCCATCTAGTGAAATAGATGACAGAATACTTATAATTAGTAATGAATTAATAGAACAGTTGGAATCAGTTTAAGATGAAAATTTTAGTAACGGGCGGTGCAGGATTTATTGGTTCAGCAGTGGTTCGCCATATCATTGAGAATACGGCTGACAGTGTGATTAATGTTGATTGTCTGACGTACGCGGGGAACTTGGAGTCTTTAGCGTCAGTAGAGACAAATGAACGCTACGCGTTTGAACAAGTAAACATTTGTGACAGAGCAGAATTAGATCGCGTTTTTAGTGAGCATCAACCTGATGCGGTCATGCACTTAGCCGCGGAATCTCATGTGGATCGCTCAATTACGGGGCCTGCAGCGTTCATTGAAACCAACATTGTTGGTACTTACACACTGTTAGAAGCCACGAGAGATTACTGGAATACACTCAGTGAGTCGGCCAAGCTCGCTTTTCGTTTCCATCATATTTCAACAGATGAAGTGTATGGTGACTTGACTCATCCCGATGAAGTAGAGGCCGGTACTGAACTCCCGATGTTCTTAGAAAGCACACCATATGCACCATCAAGCCCTTACTCTGCCTCTAAAGCATCGAGTGATCATTTGGTGCGTGCGTGGCTTCGTACGTATGGTCTTCCTACCATCGTGACAAATTGCTCAAACAACTATGGTCCTTATCATTTTCCAGAGAAACTGATTCCTCTTGTCATTCTCAATGCCTTGGAAGGCAAAGAACTGCCGATTTATGGCAAAGGTGACCAAATTCGAGATTGGCTCTATGTCGAAGATCATGCTCGCGCACTATACAAAGTGGTGACAGAGGGCATGGTTGGTGAGACCTACAACATTGGCGGCCACAATGAAAAGCAAAACTTAGAAGTGGTTCAAACCATTTGTTCTATTTTGGATACGCTAGTCCCGAAAGAGAGTCCTTACGCGGAACAAATTACGTACGTTCAAGATAGGCCAGGACACGATCGCCGCTACGCCATCGATTCAAGCAAAATGCAAAAAGAACTCGGCTGGACGCCAGTAGAGACATTCGAAACAGGGCTGAAAAAAACGGTGCAATGGTATCTCGATAATCAAAAGTGGTGCCAGAATGTTCAGGATGGCAGTTACCAACGCGAGCGTTTGGGTGTGGTGAAAGGAGAGGTAGAATAATGAAAGGTATTGTTCTTGCAGGTGGCTCGGGCACCCGTTTATACCCATTAACCCGCGGCGTATCGAAGCAGCTGCTTCCTATCTATGATAAGCCAATGGTGTTTTACCCGATTTCGACTTTAATGCTTGCCGGTATCAAAGACATTCTTATCATCACGACTCCGGAAGATAATGAAGGCTTTAAGCGTCTCCTCGGCGATGGCAGTGATTTTGGCATCAACTTAGAATATGCCATCCAACCAAGCCCTGATGGCCTAGCACAAGCGTTCATTATTGGTGACGAGTTCATTGGTGATGACAGTGTATGCTTAGTACTAGGTGACAATATTTTCTATGGTCAATCTTTCAGTCAGACATTAAAAAGTGCAGCGTCAAGAGAGGCTGGAGCAACGGTATTTGGCTATCAGGTCAAGGATCCAGAGCGCTTTGGCGTAGTGGAATTTGATGACAGTATGAAAGCTGTCTCGATTGAAGAAAAACCAACCAAACCAAAATCAAACTATGCGGTCACGGGGTTGTACTTCTACGACAATCGAGTCGTGGATTTTGCGAAGCAAGTGAAACCGTCGGCGCGCGGCGAACTTGAGATCACTTCTATCAATGAAATGTACCTCAATGATGGTTCGTTGAATGTTGAGTTGCTGGGTCGAGGGTTTGCTTGGCTTGATACTGGCACACACGAAAGCCTGCATGAGGCATCGTCATTTGTCCAAACCATCGAACATGTTCAGGGTTTGAAAGTCGCCTGTTTAGAGGAAATCGCCTGGCGACAAGGCTGGTTAAGCAACAAAGATATTGAACGGCTAGCAACGCCCATGCTGAAAAACGAATACGGTCGTTACCTAATGTCATTGATTAAGCCACTCTAGGACACAAAAATGAAGGTACTTATTACAGGTTGCAATGGCCAAGTCGGCCATTGTTTAGTTAGCCAACTCCGCGATAAAGCGGAAGTTTTAGCCGTCGATAAAGATCAGCTGGATATCACCGATCAAGCGGCCGTCTATACGACCGTTGCCGATTTCGAACCAAACTACATCATTAATGCGGCAGCACATACGGCCGTCGACAAGGCAGAAGAAGAAGTTGCACTCTCGTTCGCGATAAACAGGGATGGTCCCAAGTTCCTTGCAGAAGCGGCGGAAAGTTGTGGTGCTGTGATGTTGCACATTTCTACGGACTATGTGTTTGAGGGGGCGGGAACTAAACCCTATCAGGAAAGCGATCCTGTTGGGCCACAAGGTGTGTATGGTGAAAGCAAGCTGGCTGGCGAAGTTGCAGTAATCGAAGCATGTGAAAAACACCTGATCTTACGTACCGCGTGGGTGTTTGGTGAACATGGAAACAACTTTGTCAAAACGATGCTCCGGCTTGCACAGACGCGAGATGAACTCAGTATTGTCGGCGATCAAATCGGCGCACCCACGTATGCGGGAGACATAGCAGCTGCGCTAATTAAAATGGTCGAATCAATGGAGGAAGGGATCGAGCCCAAATGGGGGGTGTACCATTATTCTGGTATGCCTTATGCCAGTTGGTATGACTTTGCACAAATGATCTTTGAGAAAGCCCAAAATCAGGGAGTCATTGATAACTCCCCGAGCCTTAATTCGATCCCAACATCGGCATATCCGACGCCGGCAAAGCGTCCGTCAAATTCACGATTGGACTGCAATAAAATCTTGGCCCAATTTGGTGTCACACCAAGCGATTGGGTAAGTGCCTTGGACAACATAAAAGCTTATAAGTAGGAAATATGAAAGTTATTGATACTACCATTCCTGATGTAAAAATCATTGAACCTTCGGTTTTTGGCGATGACCGGGGTTTCTTCATGGAAACTTGGCAACAGAAAAAATTTGAAGAGTTAGTTACTGGCAAGCCGACACAGTTTGTTCAAGACAACCATTCTAAATCCAAGAAAGGTATCTTACGTGGGTTACACTATCAGACTGAAAACACGCAAGGAAAATTGGTCCGAGCAGTCTCTGGGGAAGTATTTGACGTTGCGGTAGATATACGAGAGGGTTCTCCAACATTTGGACAATGGGTTGGGGTCTACTTATCGGCAGAGAACAAACGACAGCTCTGGGTACCAGAAGGTTTTGCACATGGGTTTTATGTGACAAGCGATGGCGCAGAGTTTGTTTACAAGTGCACCAATTATTATGACCCCAAATCGGAAGTTTCAATACGTTGGGATGATCCCACTATCAACGTTGATTGGCCAATAGCAGGTGATTGTATTGAGCTCTCTGAGAAGGATAAAAACGGTATATCGTTGATCAATGCGCCTACTTTATGAAAAAGAGGTCCAAATAGGTAAGATGGTATGTCTAGTTACAGGTCTAAATACAAATGATTAAAGCGATAGCAAAGTTACCTTTTGAGCATAGCTCCCTCATTTTTCAGCTAACCAAACGAGAAGTGATAGGAAGGTATAAGGGGTCTGCTCTTGGCATACTGTGGTCATTTATCGTTCCGCTTGTTATGTTAACAGTTTACACCTTTGTGTTTGGTATGGTTTTTAAAGCAAGGTGGGGGGTGGAAGGTGGACCAAGCTTTTCAGTTATTTTATTTACCGGACTCATATTCCATACATTCCTAGCCGAGTGCTTAACTAGCTCACCGACCGCAATAGTAAGCAAGCCTAACTTAGTAAAGAAAGTAGTGTTTCCTTTGGAGATACTTCCTGTCGTAAATGTATTGACATCATTCTTTCATTTCCTGATCAGTCTAGTTATTTTGTTTTTTGCTATTGTAATTACTGAAGGTAGCGTGCCGATAACTTGGATAGCTTTACCTTTGGTGTTTATACCCATTGGTTTGCTAAGTCTTGGTTTTGCCTGGTTTTTATCCGCTTTAGGCGTGTACTTGCGTGATATCTCTCAGATGATGGGTGTTGTTGTTACACTGTTGATGTTCTTATGTCCAATATTCTATCCATTAAGCGTCATACCTGAAAAATATCAAATATTCATATTATTGAATCCATTAAGCCTAATAGTACAAGAAGCAAGGGCAATTTTAGTATTTGGTGAGTGGCCGAATTGGATAGCAATACTAAGCTATTTCTTTGTGTCACTGCTTGTTTGTTTCTTTAGTTTTTCATTGTTTACAAAAACTCGTAAAGGTTTCGCTGATGTCCTCTAATGAAGTTGTAATAGATGTTAATAACATCAGTAAGTGTTTTGAAATATATAACAAGCCATCTGACCGCCTGAAACAGTTTGTCTCATCCGGGATGGGATTAGAGAGAAAGTATTATAAAGAATATTGGGCATTAAATAATGTTAGCTTCCGAGTACAGAGAGGCGAAACCGTAGGTATTTTAGGTGGCAATGGAGCTGGTAAATCAACACTATTACAAATTATTTGTAATACACTCACACCCACATCCGGGAATATATCCGTTCAAGGACGAATTGCTGCTCTCTTAGAGCTCGGTTCTGGCTTTAATCCTGAGTTTACTGGCATAGAAAATATCTACATGAGCTGTGCGCTGTTGGGTTTGAGTAAGAGTGAGATTGATGAAAAAATAGACAAGATTTTGAGCTTCGCTGATATCGGTGACTTCGTAAACCAACCAGTAAAAACGTACTCTTCAGGAATGTTTGTTCGCCTCGCATTTGCTGTTAACGTGCAGTCGAGTCCAGAGATCATGATTGTGGATGAGGCTTTGGCGGTTGGTGATATGAACTTTCAAGCGAAATGCATGACAGCATTGAAAAGAATAAAAGATGATGGCGCTTCTATTTTATTTGTCAGTCATGACACGAGCAGTGTAAAGAGCTTGTGCGAGCGTGCTGTCTTTCTAGAAAAAGGGCAACTGGTTGAGAAAGGGAAAGCTGAAGATATCGCTGAAAAGTACATAAAGCGAATGAGGTTACTTGCGAACGAAATTGATCGGTGCGATGAAATTGGGGCCGTTGAAACTGAGACGTGCGTGGGCAAATCTATTGTTGATGATGAAGTAACAAGGGCATTCAAAGCCAAAGTTGTTGGTTTCCGCTACGGTAGTGGAACTGCAGAGGTTACCAATGCACGAATCTTATTAGATGGTCTTGAAACTAACGTCATTCCTTCTGGGGCCGAAGTTCAAATTGAGCTAATAGTTGATATTAAATCAGATTGCAAGATATCAGTTAACTTTAACGTACTGGACGACAAGAAAATTGAAATAACCGGTGGAAACTTTAGCGTTAATGCTATTGAAGAAATAGATGGGTTAGCAGGGCAAAGATATAAAGTTACATATTGTGCTAAACTTCCACTTATGTCCGGAAACTATGGAATTAGAACACAAATTATCAGTCGTAGAGAAACTAACGTTCCTGAGTTTGTTGATGTGATCCCCGATGCTATTATTTTCAAAGTTGAACAGCAGTCAGAAAATAAGATTTGGTGGAAAGTAGCAGTTGAACAAAGTTTAATGATTGATAAACTCCAATGAGAATAAAGATTTTCGTATGTCGATGTTAGATCTATCAATATATTGAGGGTTTAATATTAAGTTTAATTATTTTTGTATGAGGCCAACTAGGCTATGTTTAATACTCTATTTAGGAAATTTTTTTCTAGGTCTAGAAGGCCAAAGGTCTTTTGTATTGGAAGGAATAAAACAGGAACCACATCCATAATGACTTATTTTGAAAAGTCCGGATATGTTGTTGGTAACCAAAACAAGGCAGAAGAATTGACTGATCGTTGTTATTTTAATCGTAATTTTGAAGAGATAATAAAATACTGCTACAGTGCAGATGCGTTTCAAGATGTTCCTTTCAGCTATCCAGATACCTACAAATATTTAGAAAGAGAATTTCCTGATGCAAAATTTATATTGACTATAAGAGATTCAGAGTCTTGGTATAATTCACTAGTCAGTTTTCATGGAAAGTTATTTGGGGAAGGCGGGAAAGTTCCTGATTACGACGATTTAAAAAGAGCTCGATATATCAGAGAAGGCTACATGCTAAGAATACTAGATTTATATGGTACAGATAAGGAAGATCCGTATAATAAAGATGCTCTTATTGAACACTTTGAGAGTTATAACAATTCAGTGATAGAATATTTTAAAGAAAAGCAAGAGAAGCTTTTGGTTCTTGATTTATCAGACGGTAATGCTTCCAGTAAATTATCTAGTTTCCTTGGAGTTAAAGATATAGTAATACCTTGGGAAAACAAGACATCGGTGGTTGAAAGTGATAAATGTAACTAAAAGTTATCTACCTAATATCAGTGATTATACTGATGTGTTAAAGAAAATCTGGGAATCTGGACAGATTACTAATAACGGAGATATTGGAAAAGAGCTATCTGGTCGACTAACAGAGTATCTATCTATAGGAAATATTGAATTAGTAGCTAATGGAACGATCGCAATTCAAATAGCAATTAAAGCTCTCGGAATTAAAGGAGAAGTTATTACGACACCATTTAGTTATGTTGCAACAACGAATGCGATTATTTGGGAAGGTTGTACTCCAATTTTTGTCGATATAGATAAAAATAGCTTATGCATAAATCCAGACAATATTGAGTCCGCAATTACAGATAATACATCGGCTATTTTAGCTACTCATGTTTATGGTTATCCATGTGATGTTGAGAAAATACAAAGAATAGCAGATAAATATAATCTTAAAGTAATATATGATGCCGCTCACGCGTTTGGTGTGAAATATAAAGGAAAGTCACTGTTAGAATATGGGAATATATCAACCCTAAGTTTTCACGCAACTAAATTGTTTCATACCGGAGAAGGTGGAGCCATAATAGGTACTCAAAAAGGAGTAATGAGTAAAGTTAACTCATTAAAGCGCTTCGGGCACAATGGTGAGGAAGAATATTTTTGTGAGGGCATCAACGGAAAGTTGTCTGAATTAAATGCTGCTATGGGCTTGTGTGTACTTAAAAATGTGGATGAAATTATCCTACATAGAAAGAAGTGCTCAGAATTATATGACGTATTATTAGCTTCCTCTCCTCATATTACCCGACCAACCGTCGAGCCTGATCTAGAATATAATTATGCTTACTATCCGATAGTTTTTGCTTCCGAAGAGCAGCTGAAATTAGTGCGGGATACATTAAATGAGCATGAGGTTTATCCTCGTAGGTATTTCTATCCATCATTAAATACGCTTCCATATCTTGAGTTTTCAAGTTCTTGTCCCGTATCTGAAAGTATAGCATCGAGAGTGCTAGCGCTACCTTTAAGTCACGATTTGTCACTACATGACGTAGACAGAATTTCAAAGTTAATCTTAGGCAGGTTATCTAAATGAAGTGTGGAATAATGCAGCCCTACCTATTTCCTTATCTAGGTTATTATCAGTTAGTGAACGCAGTAAGCAAATTTGTCTTCTATGATGATGTGACTTATATAAAGTCAGGTTATATAAACCGAAATTCAATTTTACACAATGGTCGGTCCCAGCGCTTTACAATCCCAGTAGTAGGTGCTTCTTCAAATAAAAATATCAGAAGCTTAAGCTTCGACTCGAATGTAAAAAAAACACTTAAGTCCATTAGATTTAATTATCAATCATCACCATATTTTAGTGAAGTTTATCCGATGATCGAGGATTTATTGTTACAAGAAGATAGAAATATAGCAAATCTGTGTGCAAAAAGCATTAAGTTGGTTTTTGATTATGTCGGTAAGGATAAAAATTTTGTGTTTTCAAGTGACTTGAATTACCTGCGCACAGCGGAACCTTCTGATAAATTAATTGAAATTTGCAAAATTTTGTCTTGTAAAACTTATATCAATAGCATTGGTGGACATTCACTATACTCGAGAGAGTACTTTAACGACAATGGTGTAGAGCTGTACTTTATTAGAACTAAAAAACATGCTTACGAACAAGGTACGCAAGAATTCGTTCCAAATCTATCTATGATCGATTTAATGATGTGGAATTCAAAAGAGAACTTACGATTTCTACTAGATCAATTTGAACTTTCAACTGATTAACAGCTAGGTATCAACGACTGGTAGAACCGGTATGTGTATGAATTTCTCAAAACAAATGAGAGAATTAGTAACCATATGAACAAAATTGCAATTTTTGGAGCTCCACGCTCTGGAACGTCATGGTTAAGCCAAATTGTAAATAGCCATCCTAGTGTTGCGCTGCGTTTTCAGCCATTATTTTCTTTTGAACACAAAGCTGCGATTAACTCTCGCTCTAGTAACGAAGAAATTGATGAATTTTTTGAGAGGATACTCAACTCTTGTGATGATTTTGCGTTGATGAAAGCTCCCATGTTCAAGAACTATCCTGATTTTATAAAGCACGATGTTAAGACAATTGCTTTCAAAGAAACGTTATACTTAGATGTATCAAAGGCCTTACTGGAGAATAGTGATGCAAAAGTAATCGCAATTGTAAGGAACCCTTTATCTGTATTGGCGTCTTGGATACAAGCTCCAAAAGAATTCGATAAAGGTTGGGACATTCTTAAAGAGTGGCGTGATGCTCCATCGAAGAATAGTGGACCAGAGTACTACTATGGATTCAACAAATGGATAGAAAGCACTCTGATGTTTCACGAGTTGTTGGAGCAATATCCGGATAGATTTTTCTTAGTTAACTATACAGAGCTAAGTAGAGACTCTCTAAAAGTGACAAAAGATCTTTTTTATTTTTGCGGTGTATCTTTGGATGCGCAGACTATAGATTTCATATCTGATAGTAAGTCTAGACATGACGACAGTGATCCTTATTCAGTATATAGAAGCAAGTCGTCAGATAAGGCATATGAAAATATTTTACCTAAGCTCATTGTCGACGAAGTGACGCGAGATTTGAGCGGTACACAATTAGAAAAGTATATATTATGAGCACCCAACCTTTAATTACTGTAGTTTTAAGTTCTTATAACCATGAGAAATTTCTACATCACGCGATAGACTCCGTTTTAAATCAAACATATCAACACTTTGAGCTTATCATTTGGGATGACTGCTCTAGCGATAATTCTTGGGAAATTATAAAATCATACGAAGACTCCAGAATAAAGGTCTTCAAGAATGATGAGAACCAGAGAGGCATTTACGGGATAAATAATGCTATTTTTCGTGAGTCTAAAGGTCAGTATATTGCCATTCATCATTCCGATGATACGTGGGCTCATGATAAGCTTGAAAAACAAGTTGAGTTTCTTAATGATCACCCGATGACTGGTGCTGTATTCACCCACGTAAATGTAATTGACGAAGATGGTAAAAACTTCGAGGACGAAGATAGCGTTTTTAGTACGATTTTCAAACAGCCAAATAGAGATCAAGCTGAGTGGATTACACACTTCCTTAAAAACGGTAATTGCCTTTGCCATCCTAGCGTTCTAGTTCGGCGTAGTGTCTATGAAGAAGTAGGTCCTTATCGTTATGGTTTAGCTCAATTGGGTGATTTTGATATGTGGACTCGTATATGTAGTCGATATGATATCCACATTATTCAGGAACCTTTGACGAACTTTAGAGTGTTAGACTCTGAAAAGAACACTAGCGCACCTAATCTTCAAAATGTGATATTATCATACAACGAATTTCTTATAGTAGCAGAAAATTTATTTAACTCGGATGTGGCGAAAATTTTAGGTGTTAATGAAGACAATCGCAATGCTGTAGAAGCCTGGTTGAATATAATTGGTGAGAGTGAGCTTTTACCATTTAAAGTATATGGTCTTAAACATGTTTTTTCATTGATAAACAACGGAGAAATCTCTATCAATGACCCAAATAACAGGAAGTTATACATTCAGTCAAATAGAGAGCTAGATACGTTCGGGATTAACAAAGATACTAAGATTCATGATCTGAATATGCGATGTGAAGACCTACAAAAAGATATTTTAGGTCAAGCTGAGACTATATCTGAACTGCAAGCCGCTGTCTTAGACATTAAAAACTCTACGTCCTGGAGAGTGACAGCGCCTTTACGTGCGCTGATTTACTTGTTCAGAGGTGAAACAACACATTTTAAGTTGGCCGTAGCAGACCGTATGCCACTCGTCCATAAAGTGTTTGGCTCTTCTCATGGTGGTGTGAAGCGTAAACTGCAAAGAGCTTACCAAGTCCTTAGAAATGAAGGCATGTCTGCCGCTTATCACAAAATATCGACGTATCTCGCAACGAGTCATGGACATAGTGGTGGCCCTATTATTGGCGAAGAGGAATACCGAGAGTGGATTACCTCAAAAAGAGACGCGGATAAACAAGAAGCAGAGCAAATAATTCACGCGTTGCAATCACAACCTGGGCCATTGATCTCAATTATTGTCCCGACCTACAACACAGATGATCTGTTTTTAAAGCAATGTATCGATTCAGTGCTTAACCAGTCATACCCACATTGGGAGTTGTGCTTGGCTGATGACGCCTCAACGAATGAGAACGTCCGAGATGTGATCACTGATTATTGCCAACGAGATGGCCGAATTAAGTCGGTGTTTCGAGAGGAAAATGGTCACATTTCAGCAGCATCAAACAGCGCCATCTCAATTGCTGAAGGTGAATGGATAGCCTTGCTTGATCACGATGATGAACTTCATGAACATGCGCTATCGTACGTAGCACATACGATATTGACAAACCCCCAGGTTGAGTTTGTGTATACCGATGAAGATAAAATCAATGAGTGCGGTGAACGGTTTGATCCTCACTTTAAGCCTGACTGGAATCCAGACCTGCTCTACAGCCAAAATTATATCTCGCATCTTGGTGTGTATAAATCGTCGATAGTGAAAAAAATAGGTGGGTTCCGGATTGGTTTTGAAGGAAGCCAGGATTATGACTTGTTACTACGGTACAGTCGTGAAATAGATGATGCAAATATCGTCCATATCCCTAGGGTGTTGTACCACTGGCGTGCTATCGAAGGCTCGACAGCATTGGAGGCTGGTCAAAAGGATTATACGACACAGAAGGGCATCGATGCCCTACAAGAGTACTTTGATCAACAACAGACAGATGCTCAAGTTGTGAAGGGTAAAAATGCCAATACATACCGAGTTAAATGGAGCTCGGCAGATAACCCTCTCGTCTCCTTGATTATTCCGACTTACAATGGCAAAGACATAACCAAACAAGCGATAGACTCCATCCTAAATAAGACGTCGTACAAAAACTACGAGATTATTTTGGTCGATAATAATTCAGATGATGACGCTGCGTTAGAGTATTTTTCTCAGTTGGAGAAAAATGACAAGGTGACAGTGTTGAGGTACCCATATCCTTTTAATTACTCGGCAATCAACAACTTTGCTGTCCGTCATGCAAACGGGGATATCGTCGGGCTTGTCAATAACGATGTCGAAGTCATTAACTCTGATTGGTTAACCGAAATGGTCAGTCACGCAATCAGACCAGAAGTGGGTTGTGTGGGGGCGAAACTGTATTACTCCAACGACACTATCCAACATGCGGGTATAATTTTGGGTATTGGCGGCGTTGCAGGGCATTCGCACAAGCATTTTCCACGTGACAGCCACGGTTACTTTGGCCGTTTGAATCTCGTACAAAACTTATCTGCTGTAACTGCTGCTTGTCTCTTAATTAGAAAAGAAGTGTTTGATGAGGTTGCCGGTTTGAATGAAACCGATCTTACCGTTGCGTTCAACGACGTCGACTTCTGTCTACGAGTAAGAGAGAAGGGGTATCGAAATCTATGGACCCCTTACGCAGAGCTCTATCATCACGAATCGATCAGTCGAGGAGCGGAAGATAACCCCGAAAAAATAGCAAGGTTCAATAAAGAAGTTGATTATATGAAAGGAGCTTGGTCAGGTCTATTAACCAGTGATCCTGCATACAACACTAATTTAACTTTACTACATGAAAACTTTTCATTGAGAACCTCGTGATTTAGACATTTTAAATCGCATCATGATGAATGTCAGGAATAGTAATGAACAATAAAAAACCCCTAGTGGTAGATTTAGATGGTACGTTGATTAAGTCAGACATCCTGGTTGAAACGTTACTAAAGTACCTAAAATTAGACTTGTTTAATATCTTTAGATTTATAATGCTGATGTTTAAAGGGAAAAGCTACGTAAAACAAGAGATAGCAGATAATGTCGATATAGATGTAAGCTTGCTTCCTTACAACCACGAAGTACTTGATCTAATTACTAGAGAAAAACAATCCGGCAGAGAAATTGTATTAGCGACAGCAAGTAATCTTAAATATGCTGAAGAAATCGCCAAATATGTAAATCATTTCGATGTTGTGATTGCAAGTGATTCTAATCGAAACCTAGCATCTGAAGAAAAAGCAAACGAACTTGTGTCTAGATATGGTGAATATGGGTTTGATTATGTAGGTAACTCAAAAGCAGACATCAAAGTATGGCAGAAAGCTGAGAATGCAATTGTGGTAAACCCTGACAGAGGGGTATTAAGCAAAGCTAAGCTACAAAATAACGTAAACACGGTTATAGAGAATAGACCGTCTTTCATCAAAACCTTGTTAAAAGCTCTTCGAATTCACCAATACGCAAAAAATGCATTGATCTTTGTTCCACTTGCTGCCTCTCATCAGCTATTTGATCTCGAAAATATTGCAACAGCATTGGTTGCTTTCTGGATGTTCAGTTTCTGTGCTTCCACAGTATATCTCCTCAATGATCTTTTAGATTTAGAAGATGACAGACATCACAAAACTAAGTGTCGAAGACCGTTCGCAAGCGGGGACTTGGATGTACGCTTTGGTGTCATTTTATGTCCGGTAATTCTGAGTGTTGTTGTTGCTATATCGCTGCTGATACTTCCCGTGCAGTTTATGGGTGTTCTAGCTTTCTATTATCTCGCAACGCTTCTTTATTCTTTCAAATTGAAGCGTATGGTAATGGTTGACGTGATAACGTTGGCGACTCTCTACACGATTAGAATTATTGCAGGTTCCGCAGCGCTTGGATTGAGTTTGTCGTTTTGGCTATTGGCTTTTTCTATGTTCATTTTCTTGAGCCTGGCGCTTGTGAAGCGATACGCAGAGCTCGAAGAATTGAAACTTTCGGGAAAAAATGAAGCAAGAGGACGTGGTTATCACCCCTCAGATCTTGAGTTACTTTCTTCGTTGGGAGCGTCGTCAGGATATCTTTCTGTTCTGATTTTAGCTTTGTATATCAACGACCCGCAGACAGCAGCTTTGTATAGCGAACCTATGTATATTTGGCTCGCTTGTCCTCTGCTACTTTATTGGATAAGTCGTACATGGATGATGACACATCGAGGGGGTATGCATGATGACCCTGTGGTTTTCGCTTTGAAGGATCGCGTAAGCCAAGTAGTTGGCGGTCTGTTCATTCTTGTATTTGGGTTAGCAATATGAAAAATGTTAAATCTTGGGGACGTTACCCAAACTATCCACAAGAAGTTAAAAATATAAACTGGATGGATGAGCTATCAAGAATAGATACTGATGAGCTCGAGTCGTATCTTCCCTTTGGTAATGGCCGCAGCTATGGTGATAGCTGTCTAGCCTCTACTGGGTTTGCAGTTGGATCTCGGCCTTTAAATCGCTTTATCTCTGTAGATTGGAACTCTGGTGTAATTAGAGCTGAATCTGGAGTGTTGTTAGCAGAGATTTTAGACCTAGCCGTTCCTAGAGGGTGGTTCCTCACTTCTACTCCTGGCACCAAGCTTATTACCTTGGGTGGCGCAACGGCCAACGATGTGCACGGAAAGAATCATCATGTAGCGGGTACGTTCGGAAAGCATGTGCGTAAATTTGCTTTGTGGAGAACGGATATGGGGCTGGTTGAGTGTTCACCGACAGAAAATAGCGACCTATACCATGCGACGATTGCCGGATTAGGTCTTACAGGTGTTATTTTGTGGGTTGAGATACAGCTGAGACCAATAGCAACAAGTCTGATTGATAGTCAGAATATTAAGTTTAGCAACCTCGATGAGTTTTTTGATATCTCTCGAGAGATAGATAAGAATTTCGATTATACAGTGGCATGGGTAGACTGCGTATCCACAGGACCAAAGCTGGGGCGCGGTATATACATGGTGGGCAATCATGCGAAAAAAGGCACCTTAGAGCTCCCGAAGAAGAGTAATCTAATTGTTCCAATAGACTTACCAATTTCTATGGTCAATTCGTTGACTCTTAAAGCGTTTAATGCACTTTACTATGCAAAGCAGGTGAGAAAAAATGTCACCAAAACTATCAGTTATGAACCTTTTTTCTACCCACTGGATGCGATTATGGAATGGAATCGCATCTATGGTAAGTCAGGCTTTCAACAATATCAGTGTGTTCTACCAGAAGATAATGCTCAAGAGGCAATGAAAGAGATATTAACCCGTATTTCAAATAAGAAAATGGGGTCATTCCTTGCCGTATTGAAAAGGTGCGGTGACATCAAATCCCCTGGTTTACTCTCATTTCCAATGAAAGGTGCAACTCTAGCGTTGGATTTCCCCCAAATTGAAGGTAGAACTGACAGCCTATTTGACGAACTAGATACCATCGTAATGGAAGCTGGCGGTCGTTTATACCCAGCAAAAGACGCACACATGAGCTCAGATTTCTTCCAAGCTGCGTACCCAGAGTGGGAAAAGCTTGAAGCAATTCGTGATCCTAAAATAATGTCAAGGTTCTGGCAAAGAGTGACGGAAAAATGAAAAATATACTAGTAATAGGTGCGACTTCAGCGATGGCAAGTGAAGTCGCAAAAAAATATGCACAGGACAATAACAGACTCTTTCTAGTGTCACGAGATGTAAATAAGCTTAGATCGGTTGAAAATGATTTACGATCAAGAGGTGCCGATAAAGTAGAGAGCTTTGTATTAGATATTAACGATATTTCACAGCACGATCACATGTTGACTAGTGCATATGATTGCTTGGGCAAACTAGATATTGTCCTGATTGCACATGGCACCTTACCAGATCAAAGGCAGTGTGAGCAGGACGTGAAGACAATGCTTTCAGAGTTCAATACGAACGCCATCAGTACAATTGCACTACTTACTGAGATATCCAACAGACTGGAAAATCAAAAAGCAGGTGTGATTGCTGTTATAACATCTGTTGCTGGCGATAGAGGACGTCCATCCAATTATGTATATGGTGCGGCTAAAGCATCTGTGAGTACATTTTTAAGTGGATTAAGGGCCAGAATGTACAAAAACGGAGTTCATGTTTTGGACATTAAACCTGGTTTCGTTTCTACTCCTATGACTTATGAATTGGAATTGCCGAAGATTTTAGTAGTCGAACCAGAATACGTTGCAAATAATATAGTTGATGCAATCGAAAAGAAAAAAGACAGGATTTATACTCCATTCTTTTGGAAGTATATTCTCCTAATAATAAGGTTGATACCAAATTTTATTTTCAAAAAGTTGTCCATGTAGGAGCAGCGGTGAGTTCTTACCAATCAAAAGCCAAAGTTATTTCTCAGCTGATATTATTGTCTCTGTTTGTTTTGCTTGTAAATTTCTTCAGGACTCAGGATGCTTTCACAAATCCTCAGTTTTGGGCAGAAGATGCGACAGTGTTCTATACTCAGTCAGTAGAACTTGGTTTTCAGTCTGTCGTAACTCCATATGCGGGGTATTTACATACAATACAGAGGGTATTTTCCAGTGTATTTAATGAGGTAAACGTTCCGTTAAAGTTCATGCCTCTTCTGTATAACATCACATCGTGGTTTGTTATATGTTTCTCAGTCTGCTTAATCAGTTCATTACCTTTTAATCTTAGCAAATCAACTAAGATTTCAATTGCATTTGCGCTTGTTCTAGCTCCAGTAGGCAGTGAGATATTTTCTAACCTAACTAATATTCAATGGGTGACGGCAGTCTTATTGACCTGTCTATTTCTCGTGAAGGATTTTAGTTCGTACAAAAAGAGTTCTCGATTAGCGATCTACTTGCTCATTTTTTTTCTTGGGTTAACTGGACCGTTCGTAATATTGTTATTACCTCTGATATTTCTCAGGTTGTATTATTATAAAGACTTGTCAAGAAATACGACAGTATACCTTGTTTGGCTGTTTGCATTTGTTGTACAAGGTACGCTGATAGCGACAACGCCCCGTGGGTTGAGCCAAGGTTCGATTTCTTTAGAGTTGGATAAGTGGACTGAGGCTTTGTTTGGGAACTTTATGGGGGGGTATTTTATAGCCCTAGGAAATACGACATCCTTAGTAATGTTTCTATCCGTTTCTATCTTTTCTCTTTTTAGGGTTTTTAGTTCACGAATGAAATCAGATGTGGACTTTTATATATTGGCGTTGTTGGGGATGTGCTTTGCATTTGGCTTTGCAGGTCTATATTCCCATAAGCATGACCCGCAAATTTTAACCTCTTACGGAGCGGGCCAGAGATATTTTTACATTCCGTACGTATTGTTTAATATGTTGCTCTTCGTGATTTTTTTTAATGGCGAGAGAAAGGAAAGAATATTCTTTGGTTTTTTGATAGTCGTGTCATTATATTCTTTCTACGAGGTTGCTCCTCGTTCTAAATATCATGATTTAAATTGGCGTGCTTACTCGGAATACAGTGGAAGAGTCGAGGGTCTTAAGGTTCCGATTAACCCTGTGGTTCCTGGTTGGTACTTGTACCCAGAGATTGATAGTTCGATTGAGAAGATTGAGAATAAGCGTATGCTCCCAGAATCAAGTTTCAAGTTTGAAAATGTTAAGGTATTTAATGGCTATGGAGAGCCTCTAGTTGTTGAGCATGACTCTAGAATATTTTTTGAATCCATCCCATGTAGTACAGATTATGCACTTTATGAATTAGTCGCTAACACTCGAAGTGCACATGAAACGGTTCAGTTATTCTTCAGTGATAACGAAAATATGAGTGAGGAATCTAGTATTCGCTTGCCTGTGATCCAAGGAGAAGGAATTTATCACTTCGCTATTTCAAGTGGCAGCCGATATTTAAGGTTAGACCCTATTGTTGGGGCTGGTGAAGTTACGATTCATAGTGTTAACGCATATTGTGTTGCTCAAAATTAGAACATTTAAAGAGATTATCAAACATGAAAATAGTATTACCCGGAGGGGCGGGACTAGTAGGTCAGAACTTAATCGTAAGATTGAAAGAGAAAGGATTTCATAACTTAGTTGTGCTTGACAAGCATCGAGCAAACATTGAAGTTCTCAAGGGTATGCATCCTGATATACACGTTGAATATGCAGATTTAGCAGTGCCTGGCAGTTGGAATGAGCACTTCGAAGATGCCGACTGTGTTGTAATGTTACAAGCTCAAATCGGTGCTAAAGAAACCGAGCTGTTTGTTCGCAACAATATCACTTCAACACGTCACATTCTTGATGCCATAAAACGCTATAAAGTGCCGCATACCGTACATATTAGTTCCTCGGTGGTTAAGTCTGTAGCCGATGACGATTATACAAATACTAAGAAAGAGCAAGAAGAGTTAGTGCTTGCTAGTGGTATTGATTGTGTTGTGCTGAGACCTACGCTGATGTTTGGTTGGTTTGATCGCAAACACCTAGGTTGGCTTTCTCGCTTTATGCAAAAAGTTCCGATCTTCCCTATCCCAGGCCATGGGCGTTACATGCGCCAACCTCTTTATGTCGGTGACTTTGCGAACATCATTATTAGCTGTATTGAACAGCAGCGTGTTGGTGGCATATTCAACATTAGCGGCCTTGAGCAAGTCGACTATATCGACATTATTCGTAGTATCAAACGTGCGATTAAAGCCAAAACCCTGATTCTCAAGATACCTTTCACTCTTTTTTCTGTACTGTTAAAGATCTGGGCCGTGTTTGACAAGAACCCACCATTCACTGCCGATCAACTTGATGCTCTTGTTGCATGCGATGAGTTCGAAGTTATCGATTGGGAAGGTGAGTTTGGCGTTGTTGCGACTCGTTTTGACGATGCCGTTGATGAAACATTCTGTCACCCTACATATAGCAAGATTGAACTGGAATTTTAGATGAAAAGTAAAAAAGTAGCAGTTTTGGGAGCAGGGCCAATGGGCTTAGCCGTTGCTTATCAGTTGGTAAAAAATGGTCATGAGGTTACTGTTTTCGAAGCCGATGATCGCGTTGGTGGTATGACGGCGTCTTTTGATTTTGGTGGTCTAAACATTGAGCGTTATTACCACTTTATATGTGCAAACGACCAACCTCATTTTGACATGATTTCAGAGATGGGCTTGGATGATAAGCTGAAGTGGACGAAAACGAAAATGGGCTATTACTACCAAGGAGAGTTATTTCCTTGGGGGAATCCGATTGCACTTCTAAAATTTCCAAAGTTGAGCTTGGTGTCTAAAATTCGCTACGGCCTGCATGCTTTTACTTCCACAAAACGGTCTGATTGGTCTGGTCTTGATAAAAAAGAAGCGTCCAGCTGGATCAAAAAATGGGTTGGGAAGCAAGCATATGATGTGATGTGGAAAAGCTTGTTTGATCTAAAGTTTTATAACTTTTCTAATAACTTATCGGCTGCTTGGATATGGACCCGTATCAAGCGAATTGGTAATTCGCGTTATAGTATGATGGAAGAAAAGCTAGGCTACCTAGAAGGTGGGTCAGAGGTTCTTCTCATTGCCATGAAAGATAAAATAGAGGAACTCGGAGGGAAAATTGAATTATCTTCTCCTGTTCGAAAAGTCGAGATCGAAGATGGCAAAGTTGTGGGATTGGACGTAAATGGTCAATTTCTAGAGTTCGAAAACGTGATTAGTACTGTCCCTGCACCGTACATTCCACGTATTATCCCGCAATTGCCAGAAAAAGAGCTAGAGCAGTTTAAAGCACTCTCCAACATCGCTGTTGTTTGTGTGATTGCGAAATTGAAAAAAGCAGTTACCGAAAACTTTTGGCTCAACATCAACGACAGTCGAATGGATATCCCTGGGATTGTTGAGTATAGCAACCTAAACCCTCTCGATGACCATATCGTCTATGTGCCTTATTACATGCCAGCTGAACACGAAAAGTATTCAGACTCCAATGAAACGTTCGTCGAGAAGGTTAAGAAGCACCTTAAGCTTCTTAACCCTGAACTTGAAGATTCAGACTTCATAGATATCCATGTGAGTCGTTATCGATATGCGCAACCTATTTGTGATCCAGGTTTCTTAGAAAAATTACCACCGGTCGATTTACCTGTTGAAGGACTATATGTTGCAGATACCTCGTATTACTACCCAGAAGATCGCGGGGTATCAGAGGGTATTCGATTTGGTACCGATATCGCGAATAAGGTATTTAAATAATATGCGGATACCAATGCTGTCGAATCAGTTCTTCCTGTTTTTATGTACGGGTGGGTTTGCAGCGGCTGTCAACTTTGGCAGCCGTGTACTGTACAGCCAATATGTTAGCTTCTCCACAGCGATAGTTTTTGCTTATATCACCGGAATGATTACAGCTTTCGTACTCGCGAAACTTTTTGTCTTTCGGAGTGCGACCAATTCGGTTTCGAAGTCTGCCTTTTATTTTGTTTTGGTGAACTTGGCGGCGGTTGTGCAGACTTGGGCGGTGAGCATGTTTTTGGCCAATTACGGACTACCGTCTCTGGGTATTACTCACTACGTGGAAGAAATATCGCATTTGGTTGGTGTTATCGTGCCGGTCTTTACCAGTTACGTTGGCCACAAGCGACTATCTTTTCGTTAGTCGCGATGAAATCAACATCTCGTATGTCTCGCTCAGCGATATTTGCGTTTACCCTGATCTCAATAGGGTATGTGTTACTGGGGACGGTGTTCTCGGAGCACATTCCCCATGAGGTAGCTGTAAACCTCAACCCTATTGACGGATTGGTGCTGTTCTTTCTATTTGCTTCGAGTATTTTTCTTCGATACGTTCGATGGCACGTGTTAATGAGGCACCATGATCATTCGCATCACTTTGTGAGTGGTATGTGTTTCTATATCGCTGGCTTTGCATATACTGCAACTCCAGGGAAAGTTGGTGAGTTAACGCGAGCTGTATATTATCAAGGTATTGGGGTTTCTTCAGATAAGGTTGTTTCTAGCTTTTTGATAGAGCGCACCTTTGATCTACTGGTCGTACTGATATTGGCGAGTTTCGTATTTTTTAGCTTTCCAAGTTTAATATTTGTTGCCGTGGCTATTTTATCCATCATTCTTATTCTCGCGTTCTTGGCTGTTAAAATATCGGTAAGTCGTCAGTTATGTAAAAGTGTACGGAAGTTAAACAGTCGATATATTACTAGGTTTGCACTCCTTAGCTATAAAGTTCTTCTGAACATGCACGCGAGTCTTAACTTTCGCCTTTTTGCTGTGTGTATGGGGTTAGGTAGCGCGGCGTGGGCTCTGACAGCGCTAACATTAGTGTACTGCTGTGTTGTTTTTGATTTGTCGATTCCCTTTGTTTCGGCTTTATCTATTTATCCTGCTGCGATGCTTTCTGGCGCTGTCTCCTTTATTCCCGGTGGCATTGGTGTGACGGAGGGGGCGATTGTATACTTGCTGCATCAGTTTGACGTTGCTTTGTCTGTGGGGGCGTTTGTCGCTTTAGTCGTTCGCTTTTGTACATTGTGGCTAGCAATGCTGTTTGGTTTGATGGCCACACTGCTTTCTGGTTTTTATCTTCTAAGGCAACGAGCGCCACTGTAATCTTATAACCGCCATTCTGGTGATATTTTTGTTTGATGTCGCTAGTCAATGCTGGGTAGTGATGCCGTTGTAATTTTGTTTGTTGTTCTCTGCATTGCTATTGTCTATAGGAGTTCTTTTGTCAGTATCATCAATCATTATCACCTTTCACCCCGTTCTGCCGAGTGTTGGCTCCTTACTGAGCGCTTGTCAGGCAAATGGCAACCGCGTAATAGTGGTAGATAATGGCAGTGAAAATGCCAAAGAGCTTGCGCAGGTTTGTCAGTCGTTCGAACGAGTGGAGCTCATTTGTTTGGAGGCCAATCTTGGCATAGCTGAGGCACAAAATATTGCTATAAGGCAGCTTAAGAACGATGACGATGATCTTGTGGTGTTCTTTGATCAAGACTCATCGATTGGTGACGATTATTTGAGGCAGGTCGAAGAAACGTATCAGAAGCTAGAGCGTGACTATGGCAGCGCACTTGTACTCGGCCCCCGTTTTTACAATCGTGTGTCTAAGTTTGAATATCCGGTCATCAAATTAAATCACTGGGGTCTAAGAGAAAAGCGTTTACCTAGTCAATATGCTCACCCTACAGAAGCGTCTTGTATCATTTCTTCCGGAATGGCAGTGAAAAAAGGGACGCTCAACCGAGTAGGCTTGATGGATGAGACTTTATTTATCGATTATGTCGATACGGAATGGTGTTTAAGAGCGCGTAAGCTAGGATATCCGATTTTGGTGGAGCCACGCTTAGTCATGGAGCATGAAATTGGCACGAACAACTTTAAGTTTTTGAGGTGGCGTGTTCCTGTCCATTCGGCGGCTAGGCGTTACTATCGGATTCGAAACTCATTTTTCTTACTTAGATACTCGCACGTGCCTAAACTGACGAGTTTAAGAGAAGTCATTTTTTCTATTGTGCATCAAGCTTTTCTCGTTGTCTTTACTGACGAGAAAGTCGGACACCTTAAGTCCTTGGTTAGGGGTGTGAGGGATGGTCTTTTTTACAAAAAACGGAAACAGGGCTCATCAAACTCCCCAATGTAGCCTCAATTGATACCTTAGAGAGCTTTGCCAATACCAAATAAAATGCTTGGATAGAAGCCGTCTGTTTTGATGAGATGCAAAGTGGACGGCTTTGATGTTGGGAAAGTAATAAACGTTTAACTTGTGCTTGTTCGCACGCGTACAGATGTCCGCATCTTCAAAATACATGAAGTAACGTTCATCAAAGCCGCTCAGTACCTCAAAGCTATGGACAGTGAAGAGTAGAAAAGAACCAGCGGCCCATTCGATTCGCGTTGGTTTGTCAATTTTGCTTTTGTCGTAGACATCACTTCTGGGTATCCCAACGAAAGACTTTAATGGTGACAATAGACTTGGGTAGCGTCGAATAGAGCGATCGTAAGTGCTCAGCGACTTGTCGGTGTAGAGGTTGATTGCCGAGATGTCGGCTTGGTACTCAGTCGCTTGTGTTACCAACTCTGACACGCTCCTTGCGTCGATTTCAACATCAGGGTTCAGTGCCAAAAAGAAGTCTTCACCGGTTGGGCTCAGGTGCGATTTAACGTACTGAAACACTTCATTATTGTTGGCCCCGAATCCCTTGGGTTTAGAACCTTGGAGTAGCTGGATATGATGCTCACGGCAGAAGTCGGTGAGTGCGGATGTTGGCTGCGTGTTGGATTTTATGATGATCGTAAAATGTTGGGCAAGTGTCGGCAGCGTCGGGTTCTCGACAATCATTGCGTCGTGATGGTGATTTACAATAGAAATAAAGACAGTCATAAATCAGCTTTCGTTCTCGCGGGGTGTATAGCCAGTCGGCGCATCAAGTAAGATACGTCGAATACAGCTCACGTCAAAATTGTGGCAACACGTATCCAGCTCATCCAACAGTTGCTTCATTGCTTTCCAGTCCAGCTTGTCTTCACAAGCGGTCATGATTTTTTGATGGCCCGTTCCCTGGACATTATCGCCAATCAACAGCTCTTCATAGAGTTTCTCTCCGGGGCGAAGACCCGTGAACTTGATTTCAATGTCACCGTCCTCTGGTGAGTTGGCGGTGTATTCCTTCATCCCCATCAGGTGGATCATACGTTTGGCTAAGTCTAAAATCTTAACCGGCTCACCCATGTCTAACACAAACACTTGTCCATTGTGCCCTAGCGCGCCTGCCTGAATGACCAACTGCGCGGCCTCAGGGATGAGCATAAAGTAGCGAATAATGTCGGGGTGCGTCACTGTCACAGGGCCGCCCGAACGGATCTGCTTTTTAAAAAGCGGTACAACAGAGCCCGAAGAGCCTAAAACATTACCAAAGCGAACCATTGTAAAGACGGTGGAAGATTGCTTATCGGCCAGCGCCTGCAATACCAGTTCAGCGAGTCGTTTACTCGCTCCCATTATGTTGGTAGGGCGAACCGCTTTGTCGGTGGAGATTAAAGTAAAGTTCTCAACGCCGGTTTCAATGGCAGCATTCGCGCAGGCAAAGGTGCCAAAGACATTGTTACGAATCCCTTCCACGATGTTGTCTTCTACGAGCGGCACATGCTTGTAGGCAGCAGCGTGATACACGGTTTGAATGCGGTGCGCCGTCATCAACTTGGTTAAGCGGTTTTCTTTCTGCACTGAGCCTAGCGCCGCAACGAGTTTTGTCTCGGATTGGAGTTTTGCCTTGATGCCGTTTAACTCTTGGTCAATTTTGTACAGGTTGTACTCGTTGAGCTCAAAGAGAAGCAGGGTTGCCGGCTTTTGAGCAAGAATTTGGCGACAAAGCTCAGAGCCAATCGAGCCACCGGCGCCGGTGACCATGACGTTCTTTCCCGTGATGTTTTGTGACATGAGCTCGGTGTCTGGGTCGACAGGCGCGCGGCCTAACAAATCACCGACAGCCAAGTCTTTGATTTCTGTTGCGCTGCCTCGGCCTGCTGCGATGTCTTCGACCGATGGCACCGATTGCACTTCAATCGGCCAGTTGGAAAGCTTCTCCACTAATCGTAAGCGCTGGCCTTTATTGATGTTGTTGATAGCGAGCAGCAACTTAACAGGCTGATAGAGCGACTGGAGCTGCTCGAACTCTGAAGGGTGGTACACCTTAATGCCAAACATGATTTGCCCAGATTTGCTGCGGTCATCGTCTAGCAGAGCTACGGGGTGGTATTCATCACCTTGGATGAGGGCATAGGCCAAGTCTCGACCGGTAGAGCCCGCCCCATAGATGAAGACATTGGGCTTTTGGCGACGGTAATAATGATAATAGATGGTGCGAATGAAGATTCGCGGGCCACCTAGTGTCAAAATCGCTAATCCGGCATAAATAAACGGCACGCTTCTAGGAATAAAGGAGTGAAAGAAGAAGCCGCTGAGCGCCAGTGTTAAGGTCGACAGTAAGACGCTAAAGAAGATATACCCTACCGCTGGCAGCATCATGTAGCGCAAAACAGCTCGGTACATCCCTAATTTGGCAAAGCTGAAAATGGTCACGGCCAGCGTCACCACAAGACTGGCAAATTCGTCAAACCCAATCGTGAACTCAGTGGTACCCAAGCGAAACACAATGGCCAAATACAGCGAGGCAATCACCGCAAGGATGTCATAGAGAATGGTGATCAGCCGCTTGTTTCGGCGACTGGCATTAAGAAGAAGTTGAATTGGGGTGAACATCGAATACCACTGCCAGCTGAAAATTATTATTTTTTATTATGTCGCCTGTATTCTAGAAACCTTTAATGTCAAACGCTAGAGGAAAACGGTATCATTTGCCCCAATTGTGTTCTCACACATTGTTTTGTACGAGAAAAGCGCCGGTTAGCGCAGGGGGAAAATGAAGGTATTAGTCACTGGGAGTAACGGCTTTGTTGGCGCTCGCGTCATGCAATTGGCGAAACAGAGAGGCTGGCAGGCGGTGGGCGTTGTCCGAGTATCCTCTAAGCCGATTTCTGAGTCCTCGTTTGCGATCCAAGCCTTGGATGCCAAGACCGATTGGCAAGGCGCGTTTGACGATGTTGATTGTGTCATTCACTGCGCCGCTCGGGTCCATCAAATGCAAGAGAGTGAAAGTAACGTTCTAGAAGCGTATCGCCGAGTGAATACTCATGGCACCTTGCATCTTGCTGAGCAAGCGGTGAAAGCAGGCGTTAAACGCTTTGTGTTTGTCAGCTCCATTAAAGTCAATGGCGAGCGCACTTTGGCCGGTCAGCCTTTTACGCCAGATGTATGCGATGTCCCCGATGATCCCTACGGCCTAAGTAAGTATGAGGCGGAAATGGCGCTGAAAGCCTTGTGTGAGCGCACGAATATGGAACTGGTGATCATTCGCCCGCCGCTAGTTTACGGGCCGGGCGTGAAGGCCAATTTTCAATCCATGATGGGGTGGGTGGCCAAAGGATTGCCTTTGCCACTTGGCGCGATCCACAACGCGCGCAGCCTCGTCTACCTCGATAACTTGGTGGATTTGATGCTGACCAGTTGTGAGCATCCTCATGCGAGTGGGCATACTTTTTTAGTGTCCGATGGCGAGGATGTCTCAACCACACAATTATTGAAAGCGGTGGCAAAAGCAATGGGAAAACCGTCGGCGCTGATACCGATCCCAATGCGCTGGATTCAATGGGTCGCAAAGAGCATCGGAAAGCCCGGCGTGGCGGAGCGATTGTGCGGCAACTTACAGGTGGACATTGAGCAAACACAATCGGTTCTGGACTGGTTACCGGTGGTTCCTTTTCATGAAGGTATTGTACGGACCGTCACGCATTTTATAGAGACACGAAACAAAGACAAAAACAGGAGTAAATCGTGATTCGTTGGTTGGATTTTATTTTTGCGCTGGTAGGGTTACTGCTACTTTGGCCCGTACTCCTTATAGTGTGTGTGATGGGCTTTTTTGATACCGGCTCTCCATTGTTTTTTCAAACTCGAGTAGGGCGTTTTCAGCGACCATTTACACTGATCAAGTTTCGCACGATGCCGGTTGAAACCGCGTCCGTTGCGACGCACCTTGTGGGCAAGAGCTCGGTGACCAAGCTGGGCGGATTTTTGCGCAAGACCAAGCTCGATGAGTTGCCGCAGTTGATCAATGTTCTTAAGGGAGAGATGAGTCTCGTCGGTCCAAGGCCCTGTCTTTTCAATCAAACCGAATTGGTTGCACTTCGTGAAGCGAAAGGGGTGTATGAAGCTCGGCCAGGAATTACCGGTTTAGCGCAAATCAATGATATTGATATGTCGACACCTGAACTATTAGTTGAGTGGGATGTTCGCATGATTAAAGAGCTAACACTCAAGCAGTATTTCCTTTGCATTATTCAAACGGTACTGGGCAAAGGGGCAGGCGATCGCGTTTGATGCCCGGTCGCGCTACGCAACAATTTACATTAATTTTCAATTGTATTCTGAACAACGGTGTGCATAATAAAAGCGCTCATAATCAGCCTAAAGTATGAGCTCGTATGAGCGCGGCGTTAGACGTCGCACACAATGTGAATGTTTGCGTAATGTGACCAACGCAATGTCAACGGGCGGTAGCGTCTTTGCATGAATGGTGACTATTGGGGTTAAGCCCCAAACAAGAATGAAATTAATGAGTTGTAAACGCGTCAAGGATGTTGCGGTGTCTCCAAATCAAACAATAACGTCTCAGCGACTGTAAAGTTACTGGGACTTTTTTTTGTCTAAAAATTGGGTTTGGGGAAATGGTATGCCAGGGCAAGATCATGAAAAACTCCCGGATTAAATCGATTTATACTCATGACGGTGAGCTGGAAACCTCATATCCTGGACAAGCAATTACAGTAACCCTTGACAACGAAATTGATGTATCTCGTGGAGATATGCTTGTTCATTCGGGACATGGACCTATAGTGACCAACAAAGTGGAAGCGCACATAGTTTGGATGGGTGAGGACCCAATGCGTACCCACAAAGAGTACACTTTTAAGTTTGCTACTAAGTCTTGTACAGGTAAGGTTACAGAAATTGCACATAAAATTGATGTAAATACGTTGTAGCGACATGCGGAAAGCAGTGAAATACTTGACCTGAATGAAATTGCACTATCAAGTATTTTTTTTGGCTGATAAAGTTGCTGTCGATAGCTACAAGATCCTTCCTCAAACAGGTGCATTTATTGTGATTGATCGTCATACCAATGTAACTGTTGGTGCTGGTATGGTTGATAATATGATTAATGAAGTAGGGAATGATCGAGTATACTCTCAACTTGAAATAGATCTAAACACTTATATATGTAAGCACTTCCCAGAGTGGGGATGTATAAAGATTAGCTAATTTTTAATCTTCTGTGTTCATCAATTATGCTTAAATACTATTTAAGCATAATTTTTATAATTTAAAAATGAATCAAAATGCCTGTAATTATAAATGACCAAAAAGATTTGATACTGTATTTACATATACCTAAATGTGCTGGTAGTTCATTTGAAAAAAGTATCATTAGTAAATACCAGATGTCTTTTTTATCGGAACATCGAATTTTCGGTAAAGTAACCCCTCAGCACTTAGATTTATCTGAATTAGAAAAATGGGGATTGGAAAAAATATGCAAGTATCATTTTGCAATTGTAAGAGACCCTCTAAATCGAATTGTAAGTGAATATAAATATAGAAGAGGAAATGATAAGTGGTGTAAAAGGCTTCTTGATTTTGATTCTTTTGTGGATTTTTGTTTTTCATCTTACAAAAAAAATAAGAATATTTTAGACAATCATATAAAACCACAAGTTTGCTATCTGTCAGATAAAGTGGATGTATATAAACTTGAAGATGGGTTAGATGCCATCATTGATGAAATAAAACATAAATATTTATTGAAAAATGTAGAAAACTCGGAAAGAGTGAATGTTTCTGTTGAATATAATCTTACTATTTCTACTAAGACACTTAATAGGGTATATGGGTTTTATGAGGATGACTATATTGAGCTCGGATATAAAAAGCAGCATAAATTCGACTTAAAGGAAAAAGGGTTACTTGAAATTATCACATCTAAATTAAAATTAGCAACATATAAATTAATATTCAAATTTAGACATTTGGTAGAAAAAAATGAACATAATGATACTGGTTCCTGGTTTAGGAGGTGGGGGAGCTGAGCGTGTAGCAACTCTACTAGCAAACTACCTATCTCGAAAAATGTATAATGTAACTATAATATATTGGAAGCATGATGAACAACAATATTTTGTTGAAAATGGAGTAATAATAAAAAAAATTCCATATGGAAATATTATGCAAAGAACGTTTCATGTCCGAAAGATAATAAAAGAATTATCTATTGATAGAGTAGTATCATTTTCTGACATACCTAATATAATATCAAGATTAGCTACACTGTTTTATAGTAACGTTGTACCTATATTCACTATACATAACAACTTAGAAATAAGAGACCGAGAACAAGTTAAAAATTTCAAGTTCTTCGTTAATAAGTTTATCCATAAATTATGCTGTAAAAGTGTTGAAAAAATTGTTTGTGTATCCAAAGGCAGTATGGATAACATTATAAGATATTATGATTTACCATCAGGAAAGTGCACGTATATATATAATCCAGCAATAAGAAAAGAAGATATTGTCAAAGAGTTAAATCGAGAAATAAATGAAAGTAAACTAAAGATTGTAAGTGTAGGTCGTCTAACTGAGCAAAAAAACTTTTCAATGCTGATTGATGTCGCACAATCATTGATGAAAAATAAAATCGATTTTAAGATTGATATATTTGGCGAAGGTGAATTAAGAGAAAAGCTTGAAAATAAGATAAATAAATTAAATCTGAAGAATATTGTTTCTCTAAAAGGTTTTGACTCTGACATATATAGAAAGATGGAGAATGATTATGATATATATATCATGACATCTAAGTGGGAGGGATTACCAACAGTTTTGATAGAAGCACTTTCTAAAGGTTTAAGAGTTATTTCTGTAGATTGCCCAAGTGGGCCAAGGGAAATATTATCCAATGGGAAGTTTGGTAATCTTACACCTATTCATGATGTACAAAAAATTGTTGATGTTATTTTGAAAAAAAATTATATGCAAACTAGAGAAGGCCTTCAAGAGCATCTTGAAAGGTTTACAGTCGACTTTGCTGGAAATGAATATGAAAAGTTGATTGTTGAAGGTAGAACATATGACAAAGATTAGCATGATAGAAGATTTTAAACATGAAATAAATATATATCGAAGATATTTATATTGGAAAAAGGCAAAATGTATATTTATTCATGTACCAAAAGTTGCTGGCACAAGTATTAATCATGCAATATACGGGCGAACTTTGGGCCACTATTCAGCTTTGGAGATCAAAAATAAATTTCCCAACCTATATGAAGATTGTTTTTCCTTTGGAATAGTTAGAAACCCTTGGGACCGTGTGGTTTCTTCGTATCATTTTGCAAAAAAAGGACGAACTGAAACTATGGGGGTTTTTAATCCTAAACAATATCAAATTAAAGAATTTGATACATTTGAGTTATTTGTAAAAGAATGGCTGGTAAGAAATGATATTGAAAAATTAGATTATATATTTAAGAGTCAAAAGTTTTTCTTATTTGAAGAAAATAAACTGCTTGTTGATTATATTGGGAAAATAGAAAGATTAAATGACTCAATGAAATTTGTTCAGAGCAGTATAAAAAGAGAATTGCTAGTTTCACATCATAATAAAGTTAATAAAAGAGACTACAGGTTTTACTATGATGATGAAATGGTAGATATAATATCTAAGATATATAGTCAAGATATAGAAGCATTTGACTACAGGTTTGAGTGATGGTAATTAATTATGAATCAGTTCAAGAACTTGGTTTTTTAAATGATAATTTACCTGGGTTTTTTTATGATTTGCCTAATTTTTTAGTTTGCATATTGTTAGTGTTTTTTATTAGTACTAAGCTTAGGTTGCCAAAAGTTTATTCAATTATCCTTTATGCCCATTGTGTGTTTCCCTTTATTTTAAATGGTGTTTTGTTTAGTCCAAGGTATATGCCTGATCAGTATAAGTACTTTGAAAGTGTTTTACATTTCAGAGATTTTAATTTTGAATTAATGTCTACTGTTTCTACCATAAAGTACGCTTCTATTTTACTGGGTCTAGTGCCGATCCCTTTTATAATATCAGTCAATAGCTTGGGTTTTGCTAGTGTTTTTTTATATATCCTACTTTTTTACTTAATATATTCCGATACTAAAAACTCTCACTATACAGCTTTGTTTTATTTAATGTATCCAAGTTTAGCCCTATACTCATCATTAGGGCTAAGGGATACATTAATTTTATTTTTAATGATAATATCAATTTTACAGTTGCTAAAAGGTCATACAGTATTATCAGCTTTATTGATGTTGCCTTTATTGTTTTTGAAATTTCAAAATGCTTTTTTAGGATTCATTTTGATATTTACATTTTCTATATTAAAGCTAGATAAAAAAGAAATCAATTATAAGAAACTTTTATTAATGGCTTTGATTGGTATGCTACTTTTCGTGTTAATATTTCCAATAGCAGTAGAAGAAATAAATTTTTATCGAATGGCAATGTATTATGAAGATGGCGGGGAAGGGGTAGTGCCGATGATATCAACATTTTATGATTTTATTTATTTTGGCATTATTGGTTCGTTTTCCTTTTTCCTTGAGCCTTTGCCTTGGAGTGCAAGTAACTACTTTGAGTTAATTCAGTCTTTCGAGAATTTAATATTACTGATCTTTATAATATATATATATTTGTTTAAATCAAACAAAAATAAATTTTTTTGGATTTGCTTTATTTTAGTTTCTAGTGTTATATATGGTTTGGTAGTATTTAATCATGGAACAATGGCCAGATATAAGTTTATATTTTACGTAATATTTATTTTGGGCTGTACCTATGATAAAAAAAATGTAAGCGTTCATCAGTAGGTACTTGACCTAGTGAATTACAGGCTAAAGATATTGGGATAAGACTGGCTAAGGGTAACAGCCTGCACGATTTCTGTTAGCGCAGACAAGGTAGACATGCCTCGCTTATTAAAGGTCTCGACAAGCGAATGCATTCTACACCTGAACTTGTCACCAGCATCCGATGTTGTACCCAAGCTAATCTTACGCTGAATGACGCAACCACGTATTCGACGTTCCGCTTCGTTGTTGGTCAGCGGTATCGAGGTATCAGTCAAGAACAGCCATAAGCTTTGCCGATGGGATTGTAGTTTTTCACACCGACCTTTGTAACGCTGCACGACTATACCACTGCCCTTTTTAAGCCAGTGTTCAAACGATTTTCTAAGCTTGTTCATCCGCCAGATATACTGATCGTACTGGATTTCTTCGTTTTCAAGCCGATGGCGTGTTCTAAAAACCATATTGGAGATGAGTGTCAGGCGCTGACCAACATAAGCCGTGTAACCAGCGCCACTATAATCGGCTATTTGCTGTAGATTTCGCTTTATATGCGACCAGCACAGTTGATGTTTTTCTGGCTTCAGCCAGTTGTAGCTTGGGCATTGGTCGGTGACAACCAGACCAGTATAATTCGCACCTAACATGGCCTTGGCTGAATGTGCTGAACGAGAGAACAAAATCTTTTCGTAGACAAGGTCTTCACTGGCTACCAGCCAGCACCAACGCAAGCTCTCTTCACCATTGCGAGGGTGGGAAGTTTCGTCAACATGAACCAGCGGTGCTGTTTGGATGCTGTCTCGGATTGCGTGGTGTAAAGGGGTCAGCATTGACGCAACTTTGGTCTGTGCTTCGCTGATAGCACCAACAGAGAATGTTGTACCCAGTTGCTCTTTTAGCAGAGAACGGATCTTGCGGATACTTAAATGATATTGCCCTGCCAGCACAGCGATATAGCTGAGCAGGTTGGGTCCCATAATGCCCAGCGGGACATTCTCAGGCTTCTTTGCTCTAACGACCTCATTGCAATATCGGCACTGGCCTGAAAATAGTCGATACTCAGTAATATCGACCGTTGGCTTTGGTATTTCGTGCACTTGATGCCGATAAAACGGGTTATCGTGAACAGAGATCTTCGATTCTCCACAGCACGGACATGTTGAATCAGGTAAGCAGTCGATGACTGTGTCAGTTTCCTTCAGCTTCGAGAGTTGTCGTTGACTCCCTGAGTGACCCTGTTTAGCTCCTCTCGGATTGCGGCCACCAGGGCTTTGAGCTTTTTTCGTTCAGCCCGTTCTTTCGGGCCTTCGGAAGAAGGCGGTTTTGAAGAATTAGAGCAACTGGTTTTCAACTTATCTTCATAGTGGCGCAATTGCTCCCACAGCTCTTCGATGAACGCGTTGGCTTCATTGATATCAGATGCAATAGGTGCTGCTTCTGCAAATTTGGACTTTTTCTTTCTCATATCTCCAGCATGAAGGCTGGAAATGATCACTCAAGAAGAAAAAGTAGATCAAGTGCGCTGGCTCACAGTTGATTTGTCAATGGGGGACTGGTGAACGCTTACAAAAAAATAATGTTGAAGAATGATATGAATATATTATATTTGATTACTGGTCTAGATTACGGCGGTGCTGAAAAACAACTTCTTTATTTATCATCAGAGTTGGTTAGTAGAGGCCATAAAGTATGTGTGATATCAATGACAACACCAAAGGAAATAGCAAATGAATTTTTATTGAAAGGAGTTAAAATATTATCACTTGATATGACTCCTAGTAGAGTGGAAATACGTTCAATCGTTAAACTTTTAAGTTATATTAAGAAAATGAAACCTGATGTTGTACATAGCCACATGATCCATGCAAATATTTTATGTAATGTCTGTAGGCTATTTGTAAAATTCAAACTTATAAATACCGCTCATAGTGTATATGAGGGAAGTAACTCCTTGGGTTTTATTTATGGATTAACAAGGTTTTTACCGGACAAAGCAACCCATGTGAGTAGTGAAGGTTTAATTCGTTATATAGAAAAAGGCTACTTTGACAAAAAAAAATCGTTTGTTGTGAATAATGCTGTTAAATCAGAATATTCAGATGCTTTCAATAAAGAGTGTTTTAAAAATGATATTCTTAGGTTTTTAAAAATAGACAATAAGAAAGGAATAAAATTATTTATATCAGTTGGTCGATTAGAAGATGTGAAAGATTATCCTACTTTAATTAATGCCGTTTCAAATCTGGATAAAGAAAATGTACACTTTTTAATTGTTGGTCGAGGAAATGATTATGATGCCATTCACGATATGATAATTAGCAAAGGATTGGAATCTAAAATTCATCTTCTTGGGGCTAGGAATGATGTAAACGATATTCTCGCTATTGGTGATTACTTTTTAATGACATCTAAGTACGAAGGATTACCAATATCGATATTAGAAGCAATGTCAAATGGTTTACCTATCATATCAACATCGGTTGGTGCTATACCAGAAGTGTTGTCAATAAATGGATCTGGCTTTTTGTGCATCCCTGAAGAGCCGAGTAGCGTATCTGACGCTATAGAGGAAGCGCTATCGTTAAATGAAGAAGAATATAAAGAAATTTCTAAAAGGTGTAAGTCTACAGTTAGAAATTTTTATTCTTCAGAAATAGTGTCAGACAAATGGGAAGATATATACAGAAGTTTGTGTCTATGAAAAAAGTCGTGATAGTACAAAACTCTCTTAGAACAACTTGGGTTTTTAGAAAGGTTCTTATTAAGCATCTTTTTGATATAGGGTATGACGTTAAGATTATATCACCAAATGATTGTTCTGAAGCAAAGCGTAAATTAATTAACATCGGCTGTGAAGTAACAGAAATTCCTTTTTTTTCAAGCCGTATCGGATCTGTTTTTTCATATATAATGATGAATTACTTTATCATTAAAACGATCTTAACTGAAAAGTCATATTTTATTTGCTTTTTTCTTGTAACATATTTCATGTGTTTTCCTACTCTATTATGTAATAGAAAAAGATTGTTAGTATCAGTAGAAGGATTGGGTTCTCTATTTTCAAAATCGACAGTAATGCAGATGCTAGCTAGATTTTTATTGTCTCTTAATAAAGGTAATAACTTATTCTGTAATCAGGACGAAATTAGATTGATTGGAGATGAATCGTCAGTTATTTCAGGTGGTATTGGTATTGATGTTGATTATTTTAATCAAGATAAAAGTGTAGATGAAAATAATTTCAGAATTATTTATGTTGGACGTTTGATTAAAGATAAAGGTATTAATGATGTTATATCATCCTTTAGGTTGTTATCAAAAAAGAGATCCGATATCGAATTGTTAATCGTTGGTGATAAATATACTAACAATCCCTCATCTTTGAATGACAAAGATATAGATAATATATCTAAGGAGTTTAAAGATACTGTACGATTTGTCGGTTATCAAAGTGATATTAGAAAATACTATTCATCATCAGATGTTCTTATATTGCCATCTGTTAGAGAAGGTTTCCCTGTTTGTGTAATGGAAGCTAGCGCTTTTGGCATCCCATCGGTCTGTTATGATGTACCTGGTTGTCGAGATGCTATTTTAGATAACTTAAATGGGAAATTAGTTCCTCTAGGTGATATTGCCAGCCTCGCAGATGCATTAGATTCTTATTTTAGTAAGTCTTTACTTAAAGAAATTGAGGAAGACATAAAAATATACGCCTTGAATAATTTCGATTCAAAAAAGAAAGCAAAGTTAATTCTTTCTCTAATTGGATAAAGTTTGCTTTTATATAGATAATGTGGGTATATGGGATTTAAATTTGTCAAAACTTTTTTAAGTACTGCAGGCGTTAATTTCGTTGGTAAAGGGATATATTTAATTTTAGGTGTTATTATCGCTCGTAATCTTGGTGCTTCTGATTTTGGTCAATATAGTTTTTTAATGTCGATATTAGCTATGGCTATTATTCCATCAACAGCAGGCTTGCCTCAGTTACTTGTTCGAGAGATATCTTATTACGTAGTTGAGAATAAGTTTTTTCTTTTGAAGGGATTAATAAGATGGGCAGCTTTCTTTACAGTGTCTGTCTCCTTTTTGGTTGTTTTTTTTGTTTTTTTTATGCAACTTTTTGGGTATTTGGAGTTTCTGCCTTATATTTTGTTGATTCTTATTCCAATAAAGTCTTTGCTCACTAAGCAAATGGCAATTATAAATGGTTTACAAAAACCCTTTCTATCTCAGCTTCCACTGAACTTTATATTTCCGTCAATTTTTTTAGCGATAATAACTATCCATTTATTATATGGTAAAAATATTAATTTAATATTTATTTTAGAGATGCAAGTCACTGCATTGTTGATTACTTTATTGATAAGCTCCATTATTTTTAATAAGGTTATGCCTTGTCAATTAAAAGATATCACACCAGAATACAAAAGCATGACTTGGCTATCAAGTCTACTACCGTTGTCTTTATTTATTATAGTTTCTTCACTAAATTTTGAAATTGCAATATTGATCTTAGGTTTCTTTTCTGATGAGAAGTCAGTTGCTTTCTTTAAAGTCGCAGCGCAAGGAATACTTGTTATTTCAATAAGTTTGCAAGCCGTGAATACTGTTTGTTCGCCGAAGATTGCAAGTTATTACCGTTTGGGAGATGATAGTAAAACACAAAACTTGATAACGAAAAGTGTTCGTTTAAGTTCAATTTGTGCTTTGCCAGTAGCGCTTACCTATATTATTTTTGGAGAAGAATTGATCACTCTTGTGTTTGGTAGTGATTATATTGATGCGTCAAAGGTATTATATATCTTAAGTTTTTCTCAAATATTTAATGTTTGTCTAGGCTCGGTTGGTGTAATATTAAATATGACAGGAAATGAAAGATATTCAATAAGAACCTTAATATTCACAAGTACAGTAACATTTTTTTTACTTGTTATCTTAGTTCCAATATATAACGAAATCGGTGCAGCTATATCATTATTGATAAGTATGATTATTTGGAATACAATTATGGCGTACGATGTATACCGGCTTACAGGTCTGAAACCTTGGCTTAGATAAGCGACTTTGTGTAACCGTTCACCAGCAACGCATTGACACAAAAAAGCGCACTGGACCCTACTTTACCTGTTGAGTGATCATTTCTAGCGTTCATGCTATCCACATGACTAAGAAAAAATCCAAATTCTCATCTACACCACCTATTGCATCGGATATCAATGAAGCTAATGCGTTGATATCCGAGTTATGGGAGCAATTACGACACTACGAAGATAGGCTAAAAACGAGTAGCGCTAATTCTTCGAAATCCCCTTCATCCGATGGACCGAAAGAGCGGGCTGAACGAAAAAAGCTAAAAGCTCTAGTGGTCGCAATCCGAGAGGAGCTAAACAGGGTCACGAAGGGCACAAACGACAACTCCCAGAACTAAAAGAATCCGATACTGTTGTTGATTGTTACCCTGAAAACACATGCCCTTGCTGCAGTGACAGTAACCTCGAAATGAGTGAAAAACCGTTTTATCGCCATCAAGTTCATGAAATCCCACCACCGCGTATAGACATTACCGAATATCGGCTCTACTCAGGCAAATGCACGCAATGCGGAGAGGCCGTAAAAGCACAAAAACCAAGCGATATTCCTCAAGGGGTCATGGGACCAAATTTAATGAGTCATATCGCCATACTGGCTGGTCAATATCATCTCAGCGTTCGAAAAATACGCTCGTTACTGCAAGAGCAGTTTGGCACGACCTTCTCTGTTGGTGCCATAAGTGAGGCGCAAAGCCGCATTGTGCCTCTATGCTCACGCCACTGCATCAAGCAATCAAAACCAATATACAATCTGCGCCACTGGTACATGTAGATGAAACGTCGCATTCGAGAAATGATGAAGAGCGTCTACGTTGGTGCTGGCTGGTCGCAAGCGATGATTTGGTCTATGAAAAAATCCTTTACTCTCGCTCTACGCATTCAGCAAAAACAGTACTGGACTCAGATTATTGTGGCATCGTGGTCAGTGACCAATATAGCGGGTACAACTGGCTTTCACAGGACAAACATCAATTATGTTGGTCGCATGTCATTCGCAATCTACAACAAATTGCCGATTACTCAGGTAAAGGCCATACCGCGAAAATAGGTCAACGCCTTGTGCTGCTCAGCCAATTAGTCTTTCGAACTCGCCATCGTTGGGAAGCTGGCAAAATCGATGACGCGTTATATCGAGATCGAGTGAGTCGTCTATGATGTCGTTTTGAACTATGGTTGGAAAAGGGCGCAAGCCAAATCCCGATTCAGCGTTATCAAGGGCGATGTCGAAAACTTAAAGAGCATAGTCAAAGTTTATGGCTGTTCCTAACCAACCCCAAAATCCCTCTCACTAATAATGAAGTAGAGCGACGGTTGCGTGGCTTCGTCATTCAACGAAAAATTAGTTATGGCACAACCTCAGATGCAGGCGATAAGTTCCGAGACAGGGTGCACTCGCTCATAGAAACTTGCAAGAAGAGGCAGGAATCTTCGCTCGAGACTCTAACTCGCATTTCAACTGCTGTGATCTCACAGCAATCATACCCTAATGTCTTCGACCTTAACGAAACTAGTTTTTACGCAAACGTTTAGTCAATAACCTGCTGGTGAACGGTTACACTTGATCTTATTATTCGTGCTAGTTGATTAGAATGCGGGGTTTATGATGCGCTTACGTTCGGAATGCCCGAAATCCCTCCTTTTTCTCTTTTAAATCAAATAGCTCGCTATTCTTTACTTCTTAAACAAGAACGTAAGGAAGCGACAATAGCTAAAAAGAGAACTCCCCAATGTCTTCGGCCTCAACGAAACCAGTTTTTACGAAAACGCTTAGTCAATAACTTGCCCTGCTTCACATCACGCGCCTCAGACTCCTCCTATCGAGAATCCTGAGGCGCTGTTGTCAAGATGTGATGAAAAAGTCGAGCGGTAAGCACATCCATATTGTCTGTGGTAGCCAACCACTCGACTCGATGCGCTTACTCAATTTCCACTAACACCGCCAGACCCAACCCATCAGGGTCTGAGTTTGTATCCGCCGTCGCGCTCGTAAATACCCCTAAACTGGCGGACTCATTAAAGTAGCCAGTCATGGTGACTGAACCCTCGTCGTCGGACACAGTGAGGGTAGCTGAGCCATTCGCCGCCACCGATGAGGTGGCGCTCAATGTCACGGTTTCCTTCGTGGTTTCAAGTGACGCGCCTAACGAGGGCAAGTCAATGTTGGTGATGGGCCCGGTAAGCTCAGCGGCGGTCTCAGAGCTAAAGGTGAGCGTGGTGGAGAACCCTGAGTGGAGAAGCTCAAACTTTTGGCCGAGCATTGCCGCGTTGCTGAGGATAAGTTTGTAGGTTCGATTGGTTAACACTGGCGCCGATGATGGCAGTTTCACCGCCAGCGTCGTGTCTACTTCCATGTCCGTACCATCTGTTCCACTGGCATTGTAAAACACCAAGAAATTGTAGTCTGCGTTCACAAACCCATCGGCATTCTCGCCGCCGACTGAGGTTACATCCCCTGTGGCGTCAGTGACAATCGCGATGCCAGTTTCACTGCTAATGGTCTCTTCCGAATAGCCACTACTCCTAGATAGGTGTTGTTGAGTCGCCTGTGAAATGTCTACCGTTCCGCTGCCTGAAAACGTCAACACATTGCTTTCCGCTTCAATTTCCACCTCACCTTGGTTGGTAAAGCGAGAGCCTAAATACACGCGGCCAAAATCGCCGGTCAAATCCGAGGTGGACATGTTGCTCGGCTGTTTTGCCAGCAGTATCAGTCCGCGACCGACTTCCGCACCACTGTAGCCATCGGGGTCGAGGGCATCTTGGGTGCCATCCTCATTGGTATCAATAGTCGCGTAGCGAGCGGCGTTGTAGGCACTGAGGCTAAACGCCACATCCATGTCACTGACCTTTTGAAACTTGGTGGAGTGTGGGGGAGAGCGCCAGCCCCAATCGCCATCGATCTCTTCTTCAAATTCGCTGTCTATGCTCAACACGCCCGCCGAGTCATAGGTCGCGCTGATGGTTTCATCGTCCTCCATTTCGGGATAATAGACGGCTGAGTAGTTGTTACTGTCGTCATTTCCACTCATGTTCCCCCATGCCCCTTCATTGTCAGTTAAGACGAGTTCGACATTGCCATTGCTGTCGCCGGTAAGCGCAACGGACGAGTAATACAGATCGAGTGCGTACGTACCCCAGTCGCCGTCATGCAGACCGGTGACCATCTCTGACAGTCGGTAGTTGCCAGAAATATCTACCGCCGATGACGTGGTGGTGTTGATGGAGGCGATTTGCTGGTCGACAAACTCGCCCACTTCATTATCGAGCGCAGCCAACATCGTCGACATGTCGCTGCTGCTGGTCAAATCGAACTCTTCCACTTGGCCTTTTAACTTGATGACCGAGGCCGTCGTGAGCGTATCGAGGTCGGTGCCCGATTGGATAAACTTACGCAAGACAAACTCGGTTGCCGGTGAGATATCGACCGACTCTTGAACGACTTGCGCGCGCATATCAATGCCGTTGTTGCCCGAGATTTTGACCACTAAGTTACCGGCTAAAGAGACGCCTTCGGGTACTGTAAGGGTGTAATCACCGGTGATCGAGGTGTAGGTGGTCGCAAGGACGTCGCCGACTTGATTACCATTATCGTCGATTCGAATGAGTTCAACCAATGCGCCGGTCACTGGTTGCAATCCGGTGATGCCCGCGTAGAGAGGCGGAAAAACCTCATCGAAGACGCGCTCAATCATCGAGCGGTGCTCCAGCATGGCGACCGAACCGCCGGGTGCGGTGACGGACCCGCTGACATCCAAGGTGCTCGCGCTTGCGTTGCCGCCCGTCGATGACGAGCTGTCGCTGCCGCCGCCACATGCTGTCAGCAGTACGCTGAGCAACGCCGCGAAATAGTGTGTACGTGTGAAACCCATAGCCAACCTCCATGATGAGAAAGTCTTATAATGATACATATATGCAACAATTACATTACAATAGTCGCAGTTGTTCGTTTTTGCCAATTTAAAGGCGAGGAGCGGCGCCAAGGTGTGTTGGCGCATGTCCTTTAGCGCTCCCAGGGCATCGGCAGTAGGAGGTATCGCCATTCATTGAGACGGTAACAGCCGCTCTTGGCTCGATAACCAAAGCAGAGGCACTCTTTGGTCGAGGGCGATGACACCGTCAGAGAATGGGCATTGTAAGAGAGGGCTGAGCGCGGCGAACGCGCGTAGTGATACAAGGCGATGGTGAGGGTGCGGCAGTAGGTTAAATGCCGCGCCCACAGACGCTCTTTTGGGGTCTGTCCGTCCCAATAAAGCAGCGCGCCATAGTATTTAATGAGGGGCAGAGCGGGGTGCGCCAAATGCAGCTCGATATCCTCAAACCACAAACTGTGGCCAAAGCAAAGCGCTTTGGCGTGTTGATGAATAGCGCGCTTGAGGGCATCGCAGTCGAGCGCTTGTTGCCAGTGCCTTTGGGCAAGCGCTTCTAATTGCGCTTG
>NZ_JCBDHE010000051.1:0-86686 GCF_059834225.1 Vibrio sp. R10-SG3-ISO3
ACGGTTCATTACGGTGACAAGAACCAAACTCCGCCATACGCAGAGGCAAGTCACGGTAAGATTTCAGACCTTGGTTAAAGATCTGTACGTGACCTGGGCAGTTCATTGGTTTGATGGCGTATTCACGGTTTTCTGACGACGTGGTAAACATCGCATCGGCGTATTTATCCCAGTGACCTGAACGCTCCCAAAGCACGCGATCCATCATCAACGGACCTTTCACTTCTTGGTAGTCGTACTCTGTCAGTTTTTCACGAACAAACACTTCCAAATCACGGAAAATAGACCAACCATTGTGGTGCCAGAACACCATACCCGGTGCTTCTTGCTGCATGTGGAACAAGTCCAGCTGCTTACCGATTTTACGGTGGTCACGCTTGGCGGCTTCTTCTAAGCGTGTAAGATGCGCTTTCAGCGCTTTCTTGTCGTGGAAAGCCGTACCATAAATACGCTGCAACATTTTGTTGTCGCTGTTACCACGCCAGTAAGCACCCGCCACATTCAGTAGCGTAAAGTGCTGACAAAAACCCATATGTGGTACGTGAGGACCACGACACATATCGATGTATTCTTCATGATGGTAAAGGCCTGGACGGTCATCGCGTGCGACGTTCTCATCCAAGATTTCCATCTTGTAAGTTTCACCACGTGATTCAAACGCATCACGTGCTTCCTGCCAACTGACTTTCTTCTTAATGACTGGGTACTTGGTTTTCGCCAGTTCTTTCATGCGCTTTTCGATCTTTTCAAGATCTTCTTGCGTCAATGACTCTTCTAAGTCGATGTCGTAGTAGAAGCCACTATCGATGGTCGGACCGATCGCCATCTTCGCGTTCGGATAAAGCTGCTTAATCGCGTGACCTAACAAGTGCGCACATGAGTGGCGCACTATTTCAAGACCATCCACTTCATCTTTTACTGTGATGATTTCAAGGCTTGCATCCGCTTCGATGAGATCACAAGCATCGACACGTTGACCATCAACACGACCCGCAATAGTAGCTTTCGCCAGACCAGGGCCGATAGATTGCGCGACATCAAGAGTAGAAACAGGGTTGTCAAATTGACGCTGACTGCCGTCAGGAAGAGTAATAATAGGCATTTAACTGTCCTTTACAGTGGTGTTGCACACCAAGCAACACTTGCAATTCATACGTATCTTTCACGGCCGGGATAATGGCCGTCAAAGGCGAGAATTCAGCTCCTTTTATATGCAAATACGGATGCACAACTCAGGAGCGAACGAGCATTCTAACGTAACTGACTCAAATAACAATCAATGTCACAAAAAAGTGATGATTTGGCTTATTGATTGAGCTGGTAACGCACCTCAGTAATAAGATCACTGGCGAGCAAACCAACCTGCCCTTCGCGCCGTGCTAACTCATCCGCCGCAAGACTGTGAAGATAGACGCCAAGCTTTGCCGCGTTGCTGAGTGATAATCCTTGAGCCAATAACGCCGCGATAATTCCGGTCAATACGTCGCCCATACCACCACTCGCCATGCCCGGGTTGCCCGCAAGACACACAGAGGTCACCTCGCCATCATAAATGAGTGTCCCAGCTCCTTTGAGAACGACGGTGCCGCCGTATCGTTGTTGCAAAGCCTTGATTGCGGTAAAGCGATCCACTTCCACCTCTGCCACCGAGCAAGCCAGTAATCTAGCCGCTTCGCCGGGATGTGGGGTAATGACACGCCGTTCATCGTAGTTGGGTTGATTGGCAAGTAGATTTAAACCGTCGGCGTCGACGACTTTAACTTGTTCATATTGCGCGGCATGATCATACAATGCGTGAGACCAAGCGTCTTGACCCAAGCCAGGTCCAATAGCCAACACTTTTTGCCCTGCAAAACGGCGACTGATCATGGCTAAGTTTTCTCGCCATCCTTCACTCATCACTTCAGGACATGCGACTTGAAGCGCGGTGACATTCTGTGGGTGGCACAGAACGCGAACAAGACCAGCACCGCTTCGCGCCGCAGCCTGAGCGCACAGACGAATCGCACCGCCATAGCCTTGGTTGCCGCCCACACACAGCAATCGCCCGTGATCGCCTTTATGTGCTAAAGCATGCCGCTTTGGCTTAAGTGCTTGCATCTCAGATTCTGACAACCGCTCCGTGTTACTGCGGACCAGGGACGAAAAGGACTCATCTACCCCCAAACCATCGAAGTGGAGTTGACCCATCACGGCCCTCGCCTCCCCTGTCACCAGTCCGCGCTTAATACCAATAAAGGTTAAAGTGTGGTCGGCCGCTATGCATGGTGACTTGCCCTTAATTCCTAGTCGAGTGCCAGAGTCGGCGCATAGCCCAGACGGCACATCGGCACTGATGACTGGACAGGGAGTGTGAGAGAGACTCTCAGCGACCGTGTCGATAATGGCTTGCGTCGGCTGACGAACCGACCCTTTTAATCCGGTGCCAAGTAATGCATCGACAATCAGCGCTGAGCGCAAAAGATCCCGCTTGAGCAGTTCGGCATGATGCTCAGTTTTAAAATAACGGATCTCGCCTCCCGAGCGCACAAAGGCGAACTTCGCGGTCTCAGCGTCTCCTTGCAGTTTAGATTCATCGCCACTTAGCCACAGAGTAACGTCATACCCCGCTTGACGAGCAAGACGAGCGACCACAAATCCATCACCGCCATTATTGCCCGTTCCACACAATATCGTGATCGACTTGTCTTCAGGGTATAAGCGCTGAATAAGCGTCAAAATCGCGTGTCCTGCGCGCTCCATCAATTGATAAAGCGTGATATTGGCTCGCTTGGCAGCCAGCACTTCACCTTGTTTGACTTGATCGGCAGTGTAAAGCCACCGTGGTAGGGTTGTGGAATCCATAGGTCACTCACTGGCTAGAATCGTGCTCTCACTGTCGCACAATCCCAGCCTAGATCGCGACCTTATCGATCACTTTTTTGAGACAAGGGCTTCCGCCGTGGCGTCTTGAATCGAGAGAAACAGCGAGCGAATCTCACCGGTTGGCGTGCGCATTGGGTTTAGGGTGATATTCTGATACATGAAATCGGCTTGTTGCGTCACCGGACGCACGTTACGACACTTAAATAAATAAGGACGTTGCTGCCACGTAATAAAGCTGCGACAGCCTAAGTCGTAGACCGGCTTGGTTTTGAGTTTAAACCAGTCTTGAGGGATCTCAGGGAACAGCTCAAACAAAGACTTGCCGATCGCATCATGAGATTGCACGCCGCTGTGATGGGTCATAAAGCCATTCCACACTTGGACCTTATGCTCACGGTCGATGACGATTAAGCCCAAATCGACGTTTTGTACCATATCCACCATCCAGTGGAATTGCTCAAATTCAGCAGGAAGATTCAACATCAAAAGTCCTCCATCAAGTACGCCAGCTTATTGTCGAGTAGTGGCAGAGATTCATCGACAAACATAAACAGTAAATCACAACGAATCGATGTACCGTCGATGTTATAACTCACCTCAAAGGTCATGGTTTTGCTAAAAGATCCCGTCGTTGACTCAATAACGGAGTCAATCGAAATATGCTGCCCGAGTAACACCGGAGAGCTTTGGAAAAAGCGAACTTCAGCTTGTTGGCCCAAACCATTTAAAAACGACCCAACGAGGATGTTAGAGACGTCCATTAGGAGTTCGAGTTCTTCCAACTCCTCACTGTCCGCAGGCACTTTCATCAGTTTTTTCAAATCGGAGACACTGGAGTCACTGAGCAAGACCAGCGCTTCTCCGGCAATCCCCTCGCCACTGAAACCTTGACACACGCCGGAGACTTGGTCATTTTCCGCCAAGTCTCTGAGCGCCATGTGCAGCTCGCTCACTTCAAAAATATTGACGTTCGGCAGCGGCAAATGGACAAACACATCAAAGTGGCGCGCAAGCGCATCTGCGGCGCGACCAATCGACACGTTCGCCACTTCCATGTAGATGTCACGGCGGCGAAGAACCGGCAATTCCAGAGACACGGGAGTCACGATTTGTGGCTTGGCCTGAGGTTCCACCAGATCGCGTAGAACCGCTTTCAACGCGTCTTGATTGATAGGTTTTTGGATGAAGGCTTTCGCCCCCAAAGACATCACACGCTCTTTCGCTTTGGGCTGAATGTCCCCTGACACAACCACAACCGGAATGTCTATGTTGCGTTTTTGGATCTCATCTAAGGTGCCAAACCCGTCCAGCTCAGGCATGGTCAAATCGAGGAACATCAGTTTGAATGAGTTCTCTTCAAGCTGTTTTAATGCATCGAGGCCATGAACCGCAAAACTGATGTCGGCATTCAGCGAAGCAGGAAGTGAACGCGCCATTTGTTTGCGGGCTAAAGCAGAATCATCACAAATAAGAACAGGTAAAGACATTCATGCACCTACTGCTAGTTATTGGTTTAATACTTTCAGTGTAACAGATAGTTAGCAAAGCGAGCATTATGAAACACTAATATAGAGAGAATTCCTATGTCTCATCAGAGGATTGTTTGTCAATCAATGCTTCGCAGCTATCAAACTAATCGGAGACTACCGTTTCTAACTCGCAACAATAATAGTCGTAGAAACGATTCTACACGAGCGTCACTTCGCGTTTAACATACTAAAAAAGAAAAACCGCGCCCTGTCTTCACAGGGCGCGGTTTAAGATTTTTTCCGATTTGATGATTAAGCGGTCATGCTGACAAGGGATTTACCCATCAACCACTCGAGCTCTTTTGCACTCTCATCACCAAACTGAGTTTCTACGGTTTTGTATAGACGCTCAATTCCATTTGACGCAAATTCAGGGGCGTTGTGCGACGTCACCACATGGTGGAATAGCAGTCGTAAAATCGCTTTAAATTCTGGATTATCTAGCGCCGTTAACCAGCTGGCCGAAAACTCATTTAATGAGTGATCAAAATCCAAGTGTTCAACAAACATTTTGAAAATACGGCCATCCAAAGCGGCGGTAAAATCGGTTTTTTTCGGGAAGTGATGACTGATCCCAGTTCGCGACACGCCGGTTTGTTGGCTCAATGTGGTGTATGACATTTTGTCATATCCGAGGCGTAACAGTTGGTCTACGACGGCATCCATTATTTTCTGAATGGTGATTTCAGTATCTTCTTTACTACGCTTAGGCATGTTTAGGCTCTTCTCTTTGTATATCCATCTAAATCAAAGTGAATCAAACATGACACCTCTACGAGTTAGCTTTACGGTGCATAACACCCTGGCAATGAAAAGCGCGCGAGCGCATTTCGTGTCGTGGCTAATGCAGAGCAACGCAAAATCTAACGATCTGGCGTAAGCTAAGTTTTCACAAAAGGCCATAGGGCATTTTTATGAAATGCAAAGACATCATTACTTCTGTATATAATAAGACCGCCGATAATCTTATAAATCCCCCCGACTGACAACCGAGAGCGCACATTCGGCGTGAGTAATTATCATTAATTTTCTCAATTAATTGACAAAGATCACACTGATAATAGGATTCATTCACAATCAATCAAGCGCCCCACTGACATCTTACAGCGTAGCACAGTAAATGGTATGTCATGCTGCATCATGGGTTTTTGTGTGGATTCACTTCAAATAAACCGATAAAATGACCACAAACTTTGTAAGAGGATAGTGACTATGAGCACTGAACAAGAACAAGTATGCGAAGCGTGTGGCTGTGCAGGCGAAATGGGCTTCATCATCAAAGAAGGTGACGATGTTGCACAAGTGACCATCTTCGCTGAGAACAAAACGTTGCTTGAAGCTGAGTTGGCCAAATATCTTGAACTGGCGAAACAAGTGTCTGAGAACGTGGAGTATCAAGTATCTCCTATCGCCGATGACGCAAAAGAGCTGACCGCACACTTCAAATTTGAAGTGAGCGCTGAAAAACTGATTTTTGAACTCAAAACACGTTCACTGGCGCGCTAATCACACGTATAGAGTGTGTTGATGTGTTAAAAGCGGGGTCCATCCCCGTTTTTTATTGGCTTAAAATTGACCCTAAGCCCGCTCTCTCTGATACTAAACACACGTCTGTTCATCGTGAGTGTTCATGAAGTATCTCGTTAAACTTGTTGCGCTTTGGCTCAGTGCCGCCTCCAGTATCGCTGTCGGGGAGCCACTCGACACCTACCGTATTTTGAATCATCTTGATAATTACGGAAACTTGGATCTGCGCAACAAGCCCTACACCTCTTTGCCTGATGGCCTAGTGATCAAGGGCAATCTCAATATTGCCAAAACTCAAATGACACAAATTCCGAAAGGGATAGAGATTGAAGGCAGTTTGGATGCTTCAAACAGCGAGCTGAAAAAAATCGCCCCTGGGGTCAAAATACGCGGCTATGCCAACCTCCTCGGGTCACAAGTGACTCGTTGGCCTCCCGGTATTCAGGTGGGTGGTTTTCTCAATTTTACTGACACGCCTCTAGCAAGCTTGCCACCTAGATTTCGCGTTAAAGGCGATTTGAGTGTGATGCGCACACCACTGACCGAGCTGCCGGAAGGACTGACGGTTGATGGGAACCTCTATATTGGCGGCTCCGCCATCACCACCTTTCCAGACACCATGACTGTCAATGGCAATATCTTCCTTGGTGGAAATCGCATTAGCCGTTGGCCGACCAATCTGACCCTCGGCGGTGCGGTCGCTCCCTAGAGTGAGCACTAACCGACCGAAAAAAGGGCACAGTATTCAAACTACTGTGCCCTTATTAATTGAACCGCGAATACCGCTTACTGGTTTTTCACCGGATTGGCATAGCTAGCGATCAGGTGGCGCTGCGCGCCCTCTGGTAACGCTTGCAATTTGTCGGCTAAGCGCTGCTTAACCCCGTCTTCGACACTTTCATCGCCAGAGGCCAGCAAGTTAATTGGGAATAACTTGTAGTGACGGTGAATTTGCTCGTCGATAGTACTCGCCAACTCATCAGGACTATCACAACCCGATTGAATTACGTCGCCAAATGCCACATGGACGCGGCCTTTGTAGCCCACAATACCCTGAATGATACTTTCGATATCTTCAAACTCACCTTTTTGATAAACACCTTGAGTCTCTTTTTGATGCAGTTCCAGAGCCTTAGCACTATCACAGGGATCATATTCGTAAGAAATCGAGACCGGGACAATATTGAGTGAGCGGATGTAGTCCGCAAAATCGATTTTCTGTTTACGTCCTTCGACATGAAACATCTTTAAAATCGCAGGATCAGTAAAATCATTCCCATCTTTCGCTCGGCCCTCTTTTTGTGCAATCCAAATCGAGTGACCAGTGTCGAGAGAGTGTTTAATATACGCAGACAAGGTGCCCAACGCTTTCATCATCTCACGCGGACCTTTGGCTGAACGTTTAACAATAAAGCTCTTATTGAGCTTCATCAGCTCCGTTGCGCACGGTTTTTTCAACAAATTGTCGCCAATCGCAATGCGCACAGTTTTGTGATTATTCACGTGCAAACCATAGTTAACCAACGCCGGGTCCATGGCAATGTCACGGTGGTTAGAGACAAACAAATAGGCTTGATTAGGATCTAGCTGGTCTAAGCCGCTGTAGGTGACGCCGTCTGTTGTCGTGTTAAGTGTACGCTCAAGGTAGGATTTCACTTCCAACTGAATGGTTTCAACAGAGTTGAGCTTAGACCATTTCATTTTTAGCGCGATTTTCACCAATGGCGACATCAGCGCACTAAACCAGCGTCCACGGTGTGAGAAGCGATGTTTTATGATGGCGCTGATAAACTCTTCATCATTAATTAAGCGTTCAATCGCAGCAGGAATTTCGTCGTCGTTGTAAGGGCGGATGTCTACAAATGGGTCTGTGGTTGTGGTCATGGTCTACTACATCAAATTTAAAGCTGGCTTATTCTACGCGGAGTTTATGCGCTTAGCAGCTATCGTTGTCGCACAATTAGTAAGGTCAGACCAGAACGTCGGCCCGTTTTTGCGCAAACCGTCACCACTTGAGGCCGAAAAGCGTGATTTGATTGTGTAGGTCACCGGCAAGATTGGCATTTCAATTAGAAAACGGTACTCTTGTCGCCCCATAAAGAGTGAGTTTTTCCATGCATTACGCCATTTCCTATCAAGCGCAATCCCACGAGTATCTGACGACAACACCACGTCGTCACACCATCAAGCACGGTTTGCTGCGCGTCACTCAAGGATTCGTCTTTATCCGCTTGGGCAAAAAAGAGTACGTCGTCGAGCCTGGCGATACCTTTTGGCTGCCATTTGATACCCTAGCGGCCGTCACCTATACGCCGAACACTCAACTGGATCGCATCGAGGTATCGATACGCACCCAACTGCCACTCGTAAGGCAAGCGGGCTACATCCAGCCCACCCCTCTGCTAACCGCGCTGCTTGATCGCTTAAGCACGGTTGATGACAGACAAAAACAGCTTCCGCTACTGACGGTCGTCCGTGATGAATTGCCCTCGATTACGCCTAAGCTGAGCGAATCCACATTCACTAAACAGCTCAATCAGTGGTTAAGCGACAAAACCCTGCGAGCGCAAAGCCCGTTGCCAAGTGAAGTGCAACTTTTACTCAGAGTACGTGAAGCGCGTAAACAGATGCTGTCAGGTCAAGCGCGCAGCCAGGTAATCAAACGATGGTTTGATGGTAACGACGCCCTGTTCGACAATCTGGAACAAGCACTGGTTGGCTAGGTGATGCACGCCTAGCCAACCCGTCTATTTCAAACTCCCCGACTAAACATCTTTGGACCTACGGAGTTTCATTGGAGTGGTGTACCAACATCATGGCGCTTTTAGGGGCCACAGTCAGCGCGTTTTCTGAACCAAACACTGTCTTTCCTGTCAGCACATCCCTCATCGCCATTCCCTCTTTTCGCTCTATGGTTTGACTGCGTGTCGATTTGTTGACCACCACAAGGCCATTATTGCCACGAGCAAACACCAAGAGATCGTCACCGGCTTCAATGATGCGCATCGGCTTGCCATGCATTTGATTGTGAAAGGCAATGGCGGCGCACATTTTTTTATCCTTCCAAGAGGATTGCCAGCGAGGCTGCCCCGTACTGTCTTGAATGCCACTGGTATCGAGATCGGTATAGATCAGCGGTACACCGCCATCTCGGCCCAAAATGTAGCAGTAAGCCAACCACTCCAACGTCTCATCCATCACCAAATTGGCAAAGACATCATTATTGGGAATGTCATGGGTAATGGCGAACGTAATCGCTCGACTTTCCGATAGCGCTTGGCCAAAGCAATAAGGATCCACCAAGCTTTTCAAGCTTCCTTTCGGCTGTAGCGCGTCATACAGTGTTTGAAACAGGGGAAAGTCGTAGGCTCCGAGATCGGTTTGAGCAAGAAAGGGCTCTAAGAAGAGATCATACTCTGGCTTGGTCGCACCGCCACTGGTGATGATCTCACCAAAAATATGCACGTCGTGACAAATCTCATCCGTCCACACTTTTTGCAGATGCTCCAGCGTCATGTGTTTTGCGGCATCAATGCGAAACCCTTTGACCCCGAGTGCCTTTAGGGCTTTGAGGTATTGCTGCTGCATGCTCACCACATGCGCGTTATCACGCAGAGTAGGCAGCCCCGGATCGCTTGGCCCGCCAGTAATTCGGCCATTTTGCACTTGCCATTTGTCCTGCCAATCCGAGATGCCGAACGCTTCGACAAAGTCATCGTGATCGAACAGTGGCTCACTCAAATCACCAAACAAACGTTGGCGCTCGTAATACGCCTTGTCCTTCTGGTAGGTCTCTATGTCCGCAGCACTGGGGTAGTGTAAATCATCACGTAACGAGGATTCATTCGCCATATGGTTAAACACGACGTCCGCGTAGACCTCCACCTTGTGCGCTTTCAGCGTGGCAATCATCGCGGTAAATTGCTCGGTGTTACCCAATTGATTGTCTATCACTCGATAATCTTGCGGTTGATACCGCTGCCACCACTGTGTGCCTTGTTCGCGCTTAAGCGATTTCATCGGTGGCGACACCAACACGGATTTATAGCCCGCGTTAGCAATATCTGTTGCTCTCGCTTTGACCATCTCATAAGGCCAATCGAAAGCATGCAAAATGACGTCGGTTGCATTCGAGATTAACATCACGATTTCCTTTACCTTTTTGTCAAACGGCTACGTCGGTAGCCCGATTGTCTGCCATTTTACCAAAGCGAGATCCGCTTGCGATTCCCCCTTTATCCGCTTCTTGCCGTAGTAGGTGCGAGGCGTAGAGAGGTGTTGTTCGATGGTAAATGGGCGTCAACTCACATAAGCTTGCTCAATAATCGTCAGCCTGATTGATTCATTGACTAAGCCACATCGTCGTGAGAAGCGACGGATAAGGGTGCAGATATACAATGAGTATAGTCCGAATTGATATGGTTTCCGATGTGGTGTGTCTATGGTGCATTATCGGCTATCAGTGTTTACGAGCCGCACTAAATTCCAGCAGCCGCCCATCAATGATTGCCTCTTGCGCAAGCTATCACTATGCTGTGTGCCCATCACCAATGACAAGGGGTCACCAATGAATCAAACACACGCTTACCCTATCGGAACACGCGGGCAGAAATGGATGGACACAGAGCGAGCGGCTTGGCGAGCGAGCGTGACAAAACAGCGCGATTATCAGCAGCAAGTCGTGAGTAAGATTGAAGCACTTCGTGGTCAATTCGACGTTGAACAATACGGCTCACTTGACTACGACGAGCAGCATTACGCACTTTACTGCATCAGAAGCCGCCAATGGGACGCAAGTAAAAAAGTGGTGTTGATCACTGGCGGCGTACACGGTTATGAGACCAGTGGTGTCCACGGTGCGCTGGCGTTTGCCGCAGAAAAAATGGTCCATTACAGCCAATATTTCAATGTGATCGTCGCGCCGTGTGTCAGCCCTTGGGGCTATGAAACCATCAATCGCTGGAACCCCAGTGCCATTGACCCCAATCGCTCTTTTTACGCCAACTCCCCTGCCAAAGAATCCGCGCAATTGATGAGGCTAGTTGAAAGCATCAACGAAGAAATCTTGGTGCACATCGACCTGCATGAAACCACCGATACCGATGAAAGTGAGTTTCGCCCGGCACTGGCCGCTCGTGATGGCCTTGAGTACATAGAAGGCATGATTCCCGACGGATTTTACACTGTTGGCGATAGCGACAATCCGCAATTAGACTTTCAAGCCGCCGTGATTAACGCGGTGAGCGAAGTCACGCACATCGCCCCAGCGGACGAAAAAGGCGAAATCATTGGATCTCCTGTCGTAAGCCACGGCGTCATTCTCTATCCAATGAAAAAACTTGGCCTATGTGGTGGTGTCAGTACCTGCTTGTACGGCACCACAACTGAAGTGTATCCAGACAGCGCAAGCGTGACCGACGAGGAGTGCAATGCGGCTCAAGTTGCGGCGATTGTCGGTGGACTTGAGTACGTGCTCGGCCAGAATCAGTAACCGAAAAGCGTCATACCACAGACAATAGAACACAGGTAAAAGAAGAGGCAGCCAACAGGCTGCCTCTTTAATCGATGTGAGTGATTATTTGTCTAACGACAACCCCACCTGACTGATTTTACTTTTGAATTCTTCGATGCTGTCTGCTTGATAAGTAGGACTGCCGTTAAAGTAACGTGGCTTTTCTGGCTTCATTGCCTCTTTTAGCGCTTTCTCTTGCTCAAGGTCATCATGATAAACCGTCACGCGGTGCGGGATGTCCTGCTTAAACGTAGCCATCATTGTCTCCTTTTTGACGTTGCTGTTGTGTCTTCTTACTTAAGCGTAGACGCGATGCCAGGCAAGGCCTGCCCCTTAATTTCGATTTGTGAGCATCACTACAAAAAATGAGCACATCGCTGTGCTCATTTTCATTCTTTCATTACCACTAAATCACTTACTGATAAGCGGGCAGCTCAGACTTCAAGCCTTTCAATAAGCTGACACACATCACCAGCAGCACCAGCGTGAAAGGAAGACCGGTCGCGACCACGCCCGACTGCAAGGCTTGCAGGGCCTCTTTGCCTCCGACCCAAAGCATCACCGCCGCGATCGAACCCTCAATACACGCCCAGAAAATGCGCTGAGGGACAGGTGCATCAATTTTACCCCCCGCCGTAATGCTGTCGATCACCAAAGAGCCCGAGTCCGACGACGTCACAAAGAACACCAAGATTAAGGCAATAGACAGTACAGAAATAATGGAGCTGTAAGGCAACTGTTCATAGACATGGAACAGCGTCAGTGAAATATCCGTTAAGCCATTGGTGCCCAGCTCTCCGACTTTATTGACCACTTGATCCAGTGCAATACCACCGAACACCGCCATCCAGATCAGCGTCACCACAGTTGGAATCACGATCACGGCAAAAATAAATTCACGAACGGTACGACCTTTCGAAACTCGAGCGATAAACATCCCTACAAACGGTGACCAAGATACCCACCATGCCCAGTAGAAGACTGTCCAACCATGCATCCAGTCGATGTCTTCACGGCCATGAGGGTTACTCAGCGGCAAGATGTTTTGTACGTAGGCAACCGTGGAGTCCCAGATTGAAGTGGTCGCGACATCAAAACTGACGAATAGCACAAACACCAACAGTGCAAACGCGACAATCATGTTGACGTTTGACAACACTTTCACGCCGCCATCGATACCACGAATGACAGAAATGACCGCAATAAAGGTTACGAAAGCGATAACCGCCATCTGTAAGCCGGTGCCACCATCAAGACCAAACACATGGTTAATCCCACTGGTCGCCTGCTGTGCCCCTAGACCCAGAGACGTTGCCAAGCCAAACAGCGTCGACAACACCGCAAGAATATCGACCACGTGACCTAACCAACCCCACGCTCTGTCACCAAAAATGGGATAAAACGCGGCGCGCAGCGACAAAGGTAGCCCCTTGTTATAGGCAAAAAACGCCAGAGAAAGCGCGACGATCGCATAAATCGCCCAGCCATGAATACCCCAGTGGAACAGCGTCGCCCCCATCGCCAGGGACTTCGCCTGATCGGAATACGGTTCAGCGTTTAACGGCATGCCCCACCAATCGGTGAAGTAGGCCGTAGGCTCAGCTACACTCCAAAAAAGAAGGCCGATACCCATGCCCGCGGCAAACAGCATAGAAAGCCAAGAGACAGTGGAATACTCTTTCTTCGCATCGATACCACCGATGCGAATTTTACCTAGGGGCGAGAAGAGGAGCGCTATCGCAAACACGACAAAGAAGTTTGTCGCCCACATGAAAAAGACATCAAAATCGGCAATGATACCGTTACGTAAACCATTTAGTGCGTCGCGCGCTGTTGCTGGTTCAACCACCAACAAAGAGACCAAACAGAGGATGACGAGTCCTGCGCTGATACCAAAAACGGGGTTGTGGATATCAAACCCCCACTTTTGAACGTTGTCTTGACCAACTTGATAATCCGTCGTGTCGATACTGTATTTTTTAAATTCATTATCCATAAATTAGTTTTTAGCTCGCGCAGTATTTGTTTTGGTTCAACAGCACAAAGCGCAAAGCCGTCTCCTGATAATTTGAACACTAATTATAACTTACCGAAAGAAATTGTATCATTTACTAAAAAAACGAGCAATGATCACATAAAACCTATCAATTCCGGCTCAATATATGCATGTTTTATTTAGACAGCGAATCATTTTTCTCCATCAAACTTAGCCCTCATTCAGTGTGGATATGTGACAAAACAATATGTCTCACAAATACACTCGCGCGCAATATATAGTGAGCTCACAGAAAAACATAGCAAGATCACAAAAAAACAGATCTACGCCCCTCATATTTTTACTTTGGATGAGGGATGGCCCAATTGACTGTTCTACACTTTGCCTTCATCCGATCAACATTCCATACCACAATTCGTGAAGCATGAACAAAATTACCCTTTACCAAGTCTTTACTCGCCTTTTTGGCAATATCTGTACCGCCAACGTTCCTTGGGGAACTCGCGAACAAAATGGTGTTGGCAAATTCAGCGATTTGACGCCTCGCGCACTAGAGGCCATTCGAGATCTCGGCATCTCCCATGTTTGGTATACCGGTGTGCCGCACCATGCGCGGGTCACCGACGATTCGCAATGTGGAATACGCAGTGATCATCCCAGTATCGTCAAGGGCAGAGCAGGGTCGCCCTATGCCGTGAAGGACTATTACAGCGTCAATCCCGACCTTGCTGACAATCCGGAACACAGAAATCAAGAGTTTGAGGCGCTGATTGCGCGCACTCATAAAGCGGGGCTTAAAGTGATCATCGACATAGTCCCGAACCATGTCGCGCGGGTTTACCAAGGACACAATAACCCACCTGGCGTGCGCGACTTTGGCGCCGACGATGACACCTCAGTAATCTATCATCGTGACAATAATTTCTATTACTTGCCCGGCGAACACTTCTCAGTGCCTGACGAATTGGCGACGAATCCCCCGCTCGGGGGAGAGGCTCATCCCGCATTAGAAGAAGCGTACGTTGAGTACCCAGCCAAATGGACCGGCAACGGTTCACGCTTGGCTCAGCCCAACGCCGACGACTGGTATGAAACGGTAAAAATCAATTATGGGGTAAGGCCCGACGGTAGCCACGATTTTGCCTCTCTGCCTGCGCACTATCGCCATTTAGATTGCGGCGAACACCTGCATTTTTGGCAATCGCAAAATGTGCCGGACTCTTGGACGAAATTTCGTGATATCGCGCTTTACTGGCTAGACAAAGGCGTCGACGGGTTTCGATTTGATATGGCCGAGATGGTACCGGTCGAGTTTTGGAGCTACCTCAACGCACACATTAAGCACACCAACTCCGACGCGATAGTGATTGCCGAGGTATACCAACCCGATCGTTATCGTGATTACATCCAACTGGGCAAGATGGACTACCTCTACGACAAGGTGGATCTGTATGATCACCTGATTAAGGTCACCCAAGGATGCGCTTCCACCAGCAAGATAGGCCGCATTGAATACCAACTGCGCGATATTGAGCATCATATGCTCAAATTTATGGAGAACCATGACGAGCAACGTCTCGCTTCACCCGCGTGTTGCGCTTCGGGTGAAAACGCCATACCGGCCATGTTAGTCTCGGCGTGCCTATCGAGCGCGCCGACCATGATCTATTTCGGCCAAGAAGTTGCAGAACCCGGCGCTGAAATGGCCGGCTATGGCCAGCCGTCTCGAACCTCTATTTTTGACTACATTGGTATCCCTCATCACCAACGCTGGATGAATAACGGCCAGTTTGATGGCGGCCAACTCACCGAGCAAGAACGCACACTGCGTCACTTCTACCAAAGGCTGCTTAACTTAACGTTAAACAGCCCTGCGCTGTGTGGCGACTACCATGATCTCTATGCCGACAACCACCAAGCCTTTGGTGATGGCGAAGATTACCTGTACGCCTTCGCGCGCTCTTGCTCGACGCAAACCTTGATCATCGCCACTAATTTTAGCCAAACGCAGTCTCATGAGGTGACGTTAACGTTAAACGAAGCGCTCATCGCCCAATGGCAACTCACTGAGGGGACCTACGTCTTGACCAACTGCCTGAGCGGCGACACACACCAACTGCAGGTCAAAAATGGGATTGGCCAAGCCACTCTGAATTTTACGCCACTGTGCGCTTTTTACTTGGAACTAGGGGAAACACTATGACGCTGCCATATCTTTTTCATGGCCAATCTCGCGATTGGGTCACGCTAGATGAGACCAAACCTATCCTCACCCTGCGTTTAGCGACGGAAAAAGGCATTCACTTTGATAAGGTTCTCGTGCGCCATGAACCCGACAACGAAGAGTATTTGGTGGCCATGACCCGCGTCGACGAGACGCCCTATTTGGATATCTGGTCGGCCAGTTTCCCACTCAATCAAGATCGCGCCATCACGCACTATGTCTTCAAGCTGCTGAGCAACCAGCGTCAGTACTGGCTCGATGGCCGGCAAGTGAGCACCCGCATGCCGGGTAAAGAGACGCACTTTAAGTACAATCGCGAACATCAGCCACCTAAGTGGGTCAGCCAACAAGTGTTTTACCAAATTTTCCCTGACCGCTTTTGCAACGGCAAGCCAGAGTTAAGCGTGAAAGAGGGCGAGTATCTGGTGTCTCGTGGTACTAAGCCAGTCATCCGTAAACGCTGGGGCGAACCCGTCGATTTGGAGGGCAATGGCGGCTGCGAATTTTATGGCGGCGATCTCTACGGCGTTGAAAGTAAACTCGATTACTTACAATCACTGGGTGTGACGGCGCTCTACCTCAATCCGATTTTTACCGCACCCAGCAACCATAAGTATGACACCGCGGATTATCGCAACGTCGACGACCACCTTGGCAGCAACGCCCATTTTGCTCAATTATGTGAGCAATTACGCGCGCGAAACATGCGCATCATGTTGGACGCCGTCTTCAATCATACCTCCACCGAGCACCCGTGGTTTAACTTGCAAGGCTGGCATGACACCCTAGGCGCGTATCAATCGGTGAACTCACCTTACCGTGATTACTACTTGTTTAAAGATGAGGGCCAAGATTACATCGGTTGGAAGGGCATACAATCCCTGCCTGTGCTCAATTTTGACAACCCAGAGGTAAGAGAATACCTCTATCAAGGGGACGATGCGGTGATCAAGCATTGGCTAAAACCGCCCTACTCCATTGATGCTTGGCGATTTGATGTGATTCATATGCTGGGCGAAGGGGAAGGGGCAAAGAACAACGCGCACTACGTCAAAGCTTTTCGTGACGCTGCCAAGCAAGTCAACCCGGATTGCTACGTACTGGGCGAGCACTTCTTTGAAGCGACTCAATGGCTGCAAGGCGATCAAGAAGATGGCGCAATGAACTACTATGGGTTTGCACATCCACTCAGAGCACTGCTGACAGGTTTAGACATCGCGTTTGATCCAATCGACATCAATGTGAGCGAGTTTTTGGATTGGCAAGCCGAGGCGAGAGCGAAACTGCCGTGGGCCAATCAATTAGCGCAGTTGAATCAGCTCGACAGCCACGATACTGCGCGCTTTGTTGAGCTAGTTAAAGAGGAACCCGAAAAATACGCCTTGGCTGCCACGCTGCTATTTAGCTATGTCGGCGTACCCTGCGTCTATTACGGCAGTGAATTGGCACTCGAAGGCAGTCATGACCCCGATAATCGCCGCTGCATGCCGTGGGATAAGGTGGATGCCAACCCCACTCTGGCTCTGTTTCAGGCATTGATCGCCGTGCGCAAACAACACCCAGCGCTGCAATACGGTGATTACGTCCCTCTGGTACACGACGGCAACAGCTTTGTGTTTGCGCGTACCCTAAGCGATGAAGTGATTGTTGCCGCCTTTAACGTCAGCAACCAAAACCAAATCGTCTCTATTCCACTGTGGAAGCTCACCAAACCGGTGTTTGTGTTGACCGACTTACTCGACAAACACGCCCTCCCCGTCGAAGGAGAATCTATGCAGATTACCCTACCAGCGATGGGCGCTCGGCTGCTTGGTGGCTAAACTGTAATTCAACCAGGCGCTGATAGAGCTCGCATGACTCGAGCAGCGCCGCATGGCTGCCTTGGTCAACTAACCGGCCCCCGTCGAGTACAGCAATACTGTCCGCGTGTTGAATGGTCGATAGACGATGCGCAATGATCAACGTCGTGCGACCTTGCATCAGTTGCTCAAGCGCCTGCTGAACGTGATGTTCACTTTCACTGTCGAGTGCACTGGTGGCCTCATCGAGCAGTAATATCGCGGGATCTTTCAGAATCGCTCGCGCAATCGCAATGCGCTGCCTTTGACCACCGGACAAACGCACACCGCGCTCGCCGAGAAAACTGTGGTAACCGTCAGGCAGCGCCATAATGAACTCGTGCGCATGGGCTTTTTTCGCCGCCAGCATCACCTCTTCATCACTCGCGTCTGGACGACCATAACGAATATTGTGCATCACATCTTGGCTAAACAGGGTCGGCTGTTGAGGAACCAGCGCCATATACTCGCGCAGTTGACTCGGTTCAAACTGCTTCACATCACGCCCTGCGATGCGCACCTGACCAGATTGCGGGTCATAAAAGCGTTGTAGCAGTTCAAATAGCGTGGTTTTTCCTGCGCCTGACGGACCAACAAGCGCCAGCACTTGACCATCTGCGACCTTAAGCGAGAGGTTATCGATTGCCGCCACATCTGGCCGCGATGGGTAGTGAAACGTCACCTGATCCAGTTGCACGCTCGCTCCTTGGATTGGGCTGTCGCTCATGGCCTCACTCGGCCCGACAATATCACTTTGCACTTGAAGAATGTCGACCAAACGCTCTGTTGCCCCCGCCGCGCGTTGCAGCTCGCCCATGACCTCAGACAATGTGCCTAACGAGGAAGCGACCATAATGGCGTAGAACACGAACGCGCCCAAATCGCCAGCCGACATGGTGCCATGAATCACATCTCTTCCGCCGACCCAAAGCATCCCTGCAATCGCAGTAAAGACGATCACAATCACTCCGGAAATCAATATGGCGCGCTGCTTCACTCGCTGACGGCCAACGTCGTAGGCCTTTTCAACTTCAGTGGCAAAGGCCGCACGCTCAAACGCCTCACGGGAATAACTTTGCACCGTTTTAATCTGTTCGACCGCTTCGCCGGCGTAACTGCCGACATCCGCCATTGAGTCTTGGCTACGTCGTGATAAAGCGCGAACTTTACGGCCATAAAAAAGAATCGGGACCAACACAAACGGCACGGACGCCAGCACCACCAAAGTTAATTTCACATTGGTGGCAAACAGCATCACTATCGCGCCTAAACACATGAGTGCGCTGCGCATCGCCATGGAGAAAGAGGATCCAATGATACTTTGCAACAAGGTGGTATCGGTGGTGAGGCGTGACATGATCTCGCCACTGCTGTTGGTTTCAAAGTAACTGGGATGCAAAGAAATCACATGATTAAACACCGCGAGGCGTATATCCGCACTGACGCGTTCCCCCACCGATGAGACCAGATAAAAGCGAAAGAAGGTGCCCACCGCAATCATGATGGTGACCGCCACGATATAGAGAATCGCTTGCTCAAGCTCCGCCAATGACTGCTGTGAAAAGCCATTGTCGATAAGCATGCGTACCCCTTGACCCACCGAAAGCGTCAACGAGGCAGTCACCACCAACGCAATCAACGCGCCGATGACCTGCCAGCGATAAGGACGCACAAAAGCCAGTAACTCGAATAAAATCGCTAAGCTTTTACGTGATTGGGCACTTGGTGTTGCCGAAGATGTCTGATTTTGCTGATTGGTGGATGCTCGTCCCATCAAATGGTCTCTTTTTCCGTCGTGATGACGCTAGGCTATTGAACAGCTTCGAGACTACCACCTCACACACTAGCATGCACCCATTGGCTTTATCAATAAAAGAGGAATGAACGCATCGACACCGCGCCCAGTTCAATGCCACCTGTGATAGAGAAAAGCCGATCTTGTTCATCCGACGCTCCCGCAACCGTTAGCGCAGGCACATAGTGCTCAAGCGTTGGATTCGCTTGATAAAGCAGAGAACCCAGCTCACGCGTATCCGCCAAGGATGAAAAGCGTCGCGTTTGCAGCGCCTGACCGACTTTATCATCGAACTCTAGCGCCCAATCATGAACATGACCGTCTAAATCCAGAGCGCGTAGGTTGTGCACCACGTTGCCAGAGCCGAGAATTAAGACGCCACTGTGGCGAAGTTCACGCAATGTTTTACCGAGATTGAGATGCCAGTCGAGCGGCTTCGTAACATCAATCGACATCTGGAACACAGGAACGTTGGCCTCTGGGTAAAGAGATTTCAGCAGCGCCCACGCGCCGTGATCAAGCCCCCACGTCTCATCTTCATGGGCGTTGATGTGGTCAAGCAACTGCACCACTTCTCGCGCGAGCCTTGGCGCCCCGAGGGCCGGATATTGCTCTTCATACAGGGCATTGGGAAAGCCGTAAAAATCATGAATGGTGCGAGGCTGCGCAGAAACATCGACCAGGGTCGAGCCTTGGCTCATCCAATGAGCAGACAGCACCAAGATCGCTTGAGGGGTGGGTAAACTGGCACCCAGTTCCATCCACGAACGACTGTAGCGGTTGTCTTCAATGATATTCATCGGTGAGCCATGACCCAGGAAGATCACTGGCATGCGTTCGGATGCGCTCAATGAGCGTTTTAGTTGTTGATAAGTCACGTTGGTCATTGTTGTGCCTCATAGTATTCGCTGGAGATGCTCCCTTGTAAGTAGGAGCGGATGAACTCAGTATGCGCAAAATAAATAATGAACACTATGTAGATTATGTGGAATAATTATCTATATTTTGTTCGTAATTTCGATTGATCTTAGGAGGATACCCGTGGATAAAATGGATGGACTTAGAGCCTTTGTCGCCACCGCGCAAACGGGATCGTTTACCGCAGCGGCGCAAAGGCTTGGCATCTCTAACCGACTCACCTCCAAATATGTGGCTCAATTGGAAGCGCAGGTCGGCGCCCGCCTGTTGCAACGCACGACACGCAATGTCAGTGTCACCAGTGCGGGGTTGCGCCTACTCGAGCAAGCGCCACGTCTTCTCGCCGAATTTGACGAACTGTTCGAGCAAGTCGGTCGCAGTCATCAACAACTCTCTGGGCCACTCAAAATCTCCGCCCCCATCACCTTTGGTGAACTCTACCTGCAAGATCTACTGCGCCGCTTTGCCTTGCTTCATCCAGAGATTGAACTCGACCTGCGCTTAACCGATGATTTCGTTGATCTAGCGATGGAGGGATTTGATCTTGCTTTTCGCATCGGCCTGCCCGACAACGCTTCCGTTCGTGGCCGTAAGTTAGGCATTATTCACAGCCAGTTAGTGGCCTCTGCGGAGTATTTGGCCGCCCACGGCACGCCGATTAGCATCGACGATTTAGCGCAACATCGGTTGATTATTGACACCAATCGGCAAGGTTACCAACGTTGGACATTTACGCGAGAGGGCGTCCAGAGTGACTTCAAACCGCGCAGCCAACTTAAAGTCAACAGTGCGCGCGTGGCACAAGAGTGGGCAGAGCAAGGGATGGGTATCGCTTTGTGCCCCGATTTTGTCACTCACGCTGGCATCAAAAGTGGGCGTTTGGTTCGGGTACTGGACGATTACGACCTCGGCACACGTTCGATGTACGCCATCTATCTAGCCGGGCATGAAATTCCACGTAAAGTCCGCGCGCTGATCGATTTTGCCCATCAAGAACTGTCATCCACAATCTAACCTATCTACCCAGCAAGGCTTGGCGTATGATGCGAGGCTATTGCGAATAATAATGAGAAGTCAGCTCAAGCTCCCCTTGAGCCATTTACTGCTATGAACGTCAATACGCCAACCTACCTTATCCCCGTTGGGGTTCGATTTATGCTCTTGTCTGCACTGGGCTTTGCTCTGATGTCGGCAAGCGTCAAGTACGTCAGTGAGCACGGTATTCCTGTGTTTGAGATTGTTGCATCGAGGGCATTGGTGTCACTCATCATCAGCTATCTGGATGTGAAGCGTAAGCGCCTCTCGGTATGGGGACACAATCGTAAATTGCTCCTCGTTCGCGGCGCCGTGGGCACCTTCGCGTTGATGTGTGTCTACTATTCGGTCACCACGCTTCCCCTTGCGGAAGCGACCATCTTGCAATACGTACACCCGGTGTTCACCGCGCTGCTTGGCGTGCTGTTTTTAAAGGAGCGCATTCAAAGCGCCACCGTAGTGTGCATCGCTCTCTGTTTAACCGGGCTTGCCGTGATGATGCAACCCAACTTCAGTGACAGTGTTCACCATGAACTGCCTCCACTTAGTGTGATGCTCGCGCTCGGCGGCGCGTTTGGCAGTTCGATTGCTTACGTCATCGTTCGTAAATTGAGCCAAACCGAAGACAGCTCAGTGATCATTTTCTATTTCCCATTGGTCGCCCTACCTACCTCTTTACTACTGATGGGCGATAACGTCGTTTGGCCAAGCTTGCCAATCCTGTGCATGTTGGTCCTGGTGGGCATTTTCACCCAAATTGGCCAATACGGTTTGACGAAAGCAATGCAAACCCAAGAAGCAGGCAAAGCCTCGGCGTACTCTTACGTGCAAATCGTCTTTTCTACCCTAATTGGTGTTTGGGTCTTTAATGAAGTGCCATCGCTATGGACCTACCTAGGCGGCACATTGATCATTACCGGCGCTTTGATCAATGTGTTTGGACGGAAAATGCTGCCACCTCTTCGTAAAAGAAATGGGGCAACACGGGCGAAATAGCCGATTCATCGAGGCGAACCTTAAGGTCAACGGTGACAGCGCCGTTGACCCAGCGCCCCACATCACGCGCTCGGCGCGTGACACTCGGGTTCTGCTTTGTGACTCATCATTTCAAACACCACCAGCAACAAGGCGGCAGTGATGGCCCCCGCCAAACAGAGATATAACGCGCTGTAATAGTTATACAGCTCGGCGACCACACCCACCGCGAGGCTCGAAACAAGGGTACTGATGTTCAGCATGTTGGAAAACAGCGTCGATGCGGTTCCGAGGCGATCCTTCATCATGTCTTGCAATGCCACCATACCTAAGGTCGCGCATATACCAATAAAGAAACCATTCAGCAATTGAGCAAACAGCATCACGCTAAATTGGGTTTCTACGAGCATCACCAAATAGAACAGCGCACCAGAGACAACCGCGGTCGTCATCACCCTTGTCGTACCAAATTTGTCCGCCATACGGCCGGCGGCCAGCATCACCGGAATCTCAAAGGCGGCCGCAGCCCCAAACAATAGCCCAAGCCAAGTGGCATCGACCACTAGTTCTTGAGAGAGGTAAAGCGGAATACTGATGATGTAGAGGTTATTCGCTGAAAAAGCGCACACCACGATCACGCAGTACAACAGCACACGTTTACCCAGAGGTTTATTGACGCGACTTGCTGAGCGCTCCTCTTGCGTCACCACATTCGAGGGGATCTGCTTGACGACCACCCAAATACCCAAGGCCACGATCACAGCCGAGACCGCAAACGAGGCGCTAAAGCCAAACTGAGCTTTGAGCATAAACGCTGCGGGTGGGCCGAACACCCACGCAATCGCTAGTCCTGCTCGCATAGTCGCAACAAAACGCGTGCTGTTGTCGACATGACGGTCACCATACTCACGCCCAAGAGCGAACAATTGACCAAACGAAGCGCCACTGACGCTGCCGAACAGTGTGACCACAGCAACCGCCAACCAGTAGTTACGAATCACAGTAAAGCTCGCCACGGTAATGAGGTAGCTGCTTAACGAGACGACTAAAATGGTTTTGCGATTCCAATGGCTGTCTGATCGTTTGGCGATCGCCGACGAGACCCATACCGAACTGCTGACCGCCACCACCATGTAGAGGCTCAACATCAATGGTGAAGCACCCAGTTCTTGCACAATGAAGAGACTCGATAATGGATAGAAAAACGCGCCGCACAAGCCGGTGACAAAAGTGGTAAATATAAAATAGAGTGCGGTTTTATCCCGGTACATGGCGGACTCCCCATCCAGACACATTGAGAACGAACACAGCGAATACGCCGCAAGCAATGTCCGTCAGTCTACGCCAATCCCCCGCCGATAATGGTAGTATTCGAGCCAGGTTTGATACTATTCCTTCAACTTTATACTACTCTTTGACAGAAAAGCGTCATGTAGCTAGGCTAGTGTCCAACCAAGGAGAACATTGTGAAGCCATTTAAAGAGCATGTACTGACAACCCCTAGCTTTGACTGGCTGGTGCGTGAATTTCGTTGCCGAGAGCACAACGATCAGTACGCCTGCTCATGGCACTATCACAGTGAGTATGAGTTGGTGCTCTATCTCGATCCGTACTCAGTGTTTCAGGGTAACTATTACGCCGGTGATGCGATTGGCGAGATTGTGGATCATACTCTGCTGCTTTATGGGCCTGGACTGCCCCACATGCTCGCAGGCAAAAGTGTTGCCTCAGAGAACAGTGAGCAACACACGGTGATCATTTGGTTCTCACAGCACTGGGTGGATCAACTGCAACACTTAGTGCCCGAAGGGAGACACCTCTCTCGCTTGCTGAGCCAAGCTTCGCACGGGCTGCATTTTAGCCCTGAGATTGCCCAGAAAGTGGCCAATATCATGGAAGGGTGTATCCATCTGCCGCGCCATCACCAAGTGGTCAAAGTCATTGACGTGCTGCTCACGCTTGCCGACGATCTTAAGGCGACCAAACTCTGCACTTCACCATATCGCATTCAGCCTTTGTCCTCCCAGCACGACACGGATCGCCGCATTGAACTGGCCACGCATTACATTGAGCAACACTACGCACAAAGCATCACAATGGCCGCGTTGTGTCAAACACTGCACATAAGTGAAAGCTCCGCCTATCGATTGTTTGAAAAACACTATGGGGTAAGTTTCTCTGAGCATCTCAAGCAGTATCGCGTGGGCAAAGCCTGCGAGCTGCTAGCCAGTACTCGTCTGCCGATCGCCCTTGTTGCAGAGCGTACCGGCTTTAAAAACCTCTCCAACTTTAACCGTCAATTCAAAGGGGTTAAGGCGATGACGCCGAGCGAATTTCGCCAACAGTTTATCTCTCCCTTAACGGTAAAATCCTCTCCCTAGCATGTTGTTGGCCTTAACCGCAGACGAAAAAGTATGAACACTCTCTCCTCCTTTTGCCTGCAACACGACACCTCTAACCGTCTCAGGGCTTAGAAGAGACACAACACAAACTTTCGTTCATAGCGGAGCCTCTCACCCTGTTCTATCTAATCAAGTACCTATGGATAGAAGAGGCTTACCCGATGTCCTTTCCCTTGACGAAATTCTCCCTAACAACCTTGACCCTACCCTGCTTAAGCGCATTGCTCTTGTCCAACACGACATTCGCGCAAGAAGAGGCGGCTAGACCGTTAACTGTGGGCGATGTGATCGCACGACCCGGCGTACTGACACCGAAAGGAAAACTCACTTTTGACGCCTCACTCAGTTACACGCAAAACTCATCCAATAAAGTCTCTGTGGTTGGGTATACCGTGTTACCGACGCTGATTGTTGGACGTATCGAGGTGAGTGATTCAGACAGAACCACCATTACCGCAGGGATGAGTGCGCGTTATGGACTCACCAACACAACAGAGTTGGAACTGCGCTTACCGTTTGTGTATCGAAACGATCAAATCTCTACCCGCCCAATCCAAGACGGTGCGCAAGACAACACGGTCAATATCACGCTAGATGGAGGGGGATTAGGCGATGTGGAGTTAGCGCTGCGCCATCAATTCAATGTTGACTCAACGCCTTACTGGATTGGCGGCCTAAGCGTCAAATCAGACAGCGGAAAGTCGCCCTATGACATCGAGATCGACGACACCACCAATACCTACAAAGAGGTCCCAACCGGATCCGGTTTTTGGAGCATTGAGCCCAGCCTTTCGATGATCTATCCGACCGACCCTGCCGTCCTCTTTACCAGTTTCAGCTACATTTACAATTTTGAAGATGACGTCAATGTAGGGGACAGCAGCAGTGCCGTAAAATTGGGTGATACCCTTTCATTAGGCGCGGGGATTGGCTTTTCAGTCAATCCTGATCTGTCGTTTTCGCTCGGCTTGAGCCACAAAACGATATTGAAAAGCACACTGGATGGCGAAGAGGCGGACGATGCAAAACTACTGCAACTGGATTCGATCAACTTTGGTGTCAACTACGCGTTTTCAAAGACATCGTCATTGAACGTCAACGCTCAGGCAGGCTTAACCGAAGACACCCCCGACTTCCAACTGACAGTGAGGGTGCCGTTCAGTTTCTAATATCCTCCGATCAATAAGGCATCTTGAAGCTTGGTGCGACTGCGAATCTGTTGCACTAAGCCGCTGACTTGAGCGTCAATATTGACAATCGTATCCACCCCCAGCACGCTGTGATCGAGTGTATTTTGAATCACATTAGTGATGCTTGCTGAGGTGATCGACGCCGATGTACTGTTGGTCACATCCAGTGAATTGACTAACGCTGCTGGGTTGACACTCACATCTCCTGCAATCTGATTGCCTTCGCCTACTTGAACAACATTCACCACATCGGTGACAGGCACCGCAGTCGTTGTAGTCGACGAGTCCGTTGGATTGGCTTGCCGGACTTTATAGTTCGCCGACTGCTTGAGCAGTTGACCGTTTTCAAACACCAAGTTGGCGATTTGCGTATTAAAGACCGATTGTCCATTAACACTGCTTCGTACACTCAAGCCTATATTGATGACGTAGTCTCTGTTGATTTGAAACCCTCCTCGATACAGAGCCAATCTCGATTGACTCATGGGTGTCAGTTGAACTTGCTGTATATCAATGGCATCAGCAAACACGGACATCGACGCCATGCTGGCTAATACTCCTATTACCACCTTTACCGTTTTCATAATGTCGCCCTAAAGGCTAGTATTCCCCGGCCTCTGGTAACGTGATCGAAAATACCCCGAGAGATTCTCGAGATACCCCTGTGCTTAATGGTGCGCTATGATAAACCGCGAAGTGATCATCGGTAATAAACGAGGCCCTCCCCACTTCCGCTTTATTGCGAATCAGCAGGACAACACCTTGATAGTACTGTTCAAACTCTTCAAAGCTCATCATCATGGTGCCACGAGAAGGATCGCCTAAGATCACAGAATGTTGGTTCATTCCCTTTATGACCACAAAGTGAAGATAACCGTCAAAGTTCACTAAGGTCACCCCAGGGACACCTACCTGTTTCATTTTCTCCAAACTGATCTGAAATCCATCTGCGCGCAGCCCTTGAGCGTCAAGATACTGCTTCATATCCAGCAACGAAAAGCCTTGTTGCTCAATGAGGGCTTGATCCCCATTTGAGAACATCACTTCAAATATCTCTTGTTCGGCGGAAGGGGTTTGGTAGTGGTAAGTCAGAAGGGAAGCCAGCGCCGCAGAGCCACAACTAAAATCGTATTGTTGACGATGCACGTCACCAAACTGCAACTCCTTGTAGCTTTTTACGGGCACGCTGTACATTCCGCGCTGGGGGAGAAAATTGAGAGCTTGAGCAGAAGAACAGAGCATCGCTCCTACCCAAGCTAAAATTACGCACCAAAGTTTCATGGTCATTTCAGTGTTAAATTGACAACTGTTGAGTTTTGTATCAACACATTATTGCCAGTGTTTTGGACCACGCTCGTGATACCTGAGCTGTGCATGAGCGCACTACTCGCGATCACGTTGTTCCCCGTGACACTGTTTGTCACCGCATTTCCTGCGTTGATACCATTTATCTCTGACGACGCAGTCACACTCTCGATGTCGATGTGATATTGGCCTCCACGGGAGCTGTCGAGTTGCTGCTCCGACAGCCCCGGTTGTTCCAATATCAACTCATCGGCATAAGCAGATAGCGTGCCCAACGTCATCAGGACGAATAGAGCTGTACGCATCGCTTTGCTCCTAGAGTGCGAACTTAATCGGTAAACACAGACGCGTTAGTGGATACAGACTGTTGGATCAATGAGTTTGAACCCGCATTCTGCGCCACAGTCACGATACCCGCTGCACTGCCAAAGCCATCCATACGATTGATGTTGTCTACGCTCACACGGCCTTTGTTTCCACCGGCACCGTAAACGACAGATACACCCGATACGCTACCGCCCAGTGTTGAGCTGGCCACAACCGTGTCGGAGTCGAGATCAATCTCATAGGTATTAGTGTAGGTATTGGCACTGTTGTTCCAAGTATTACTGTTATCACTGCCATCGTTGTAGCTGCCATTAGTACTGGAATTGGTGTTACCACTGGCGACCGTTGCAGTATTACCACTATCGTCAACACTGTTGTCGATATCAGTATTCGCCTCGGTATACGTAGCAGTGTTACCACTGTCGTCAACACTGTTATCCGTCATGGTGTTACCACTCGCTAAATTCGCCGTATTTCCACTATTGGCCACACTGTTGTCAGTATCGGTGTTCGCTTCGGTATACGTCGCTGTGTTACCACTATCGTCAACGCTGTTGTCCGTCATGGTGTTGCCGCTGGCTAAATTCGCCGTATTCCCACTGTTGGCCACACTGTTGTCGGTATCATTGTCATACACCGTTTGCGTTTGCGTCACGGTGTTGGCACTGTCGTCCCAGTTGTTACTTGAATCTGTATTGTGACTTAGAAAGTCGTCACTGTTATTGTTATCGGCCCACGCAATACCACTCACAAATAGCGCTGACATCGCGACAGCAATACCGGTTTTTTGAAGATTCATAATGTGCACTCCATTAAGTTGACTGATTGTTCCTCGCCCTAAGGCAAGCTCAGTATAGGGGGTGCGCAATTTGGAATTGTCTCACCGCTAAGACTGTCTAAAGCCAGACACCAGCAATTTAGGGAACACTTATCACTGCTTGTTTTTTTAATCTTTAAAAACAATATCTTATCAGACACTGCTGACTGAAGTATGAAAGAAGATGACTATTTTGGAGGGAAAAAGTATGACGTGTTTACGGCTAATTTCAGTCTTGCACGCTCATACAGTCATGATGAAAGATAAAGTCAGAGCAAAGTTAACCTACTGATTTAAAATCACAAAACAACGTCCCTACTAAGCGCTTAGTTTATATACCGCCGATCATGTTGAAACTAAAGGTCACCGTCCTAATCCGCTTCTAGTCTCTCTTTATGATTTTACGCAGTCATACTGGGCGCTGGCGTATACTTACCCCTATTGAAAGGACGATGTTTAGAGGCTTTCGACGTTCATTTTGTTGCCAGGATGGGAAACCCATGGATACCTATACACTGATGCTCCTGACGCAAAAAAATTTGCAAAGTAGCTTAATTCAACAACAGCTCTCAACCATTAAGAATGTCAGCGTTGAGAGTTGCGCGCCAGAGCAATTGGTCGAGCTTTCCGGTAAGCGCAAAGTGGATCTGGTCGTGGTGGATTACGCCTACTTAGACGATATGTTACGCGAAGACGCCCTGCCCGACTTCGAGCTGCTCGGATTTGGTTTGCTCGTTCATAATGTACCGGAAGAGGCACAAAATTTTACCTTTGTGCGTTGGAAGTTTTTGCGCGGCCTACTCCTTCAATCCGCTTCGGTCGACCACTTAACACAGAGTGTAAAATACATTTTGTCCGGTGGATTGTGGCTGCCCAGAAAATGCCTAGAACGCACCGTGCTCCACTATCGAGATCCGGACACCGTCCAACACGACTACTACGCCAACTTGACCTGCCGAGAGAAGCAGATTCTAGATTTAATCTATCATGGCAAATCTAACCAGCAGATCGCCAACCAACTCTATCTCGCTGAAAGTACGGTCAAAAGCCACATCTACAAACTGTATAAAAAGCTGCATGTACACAAGCGAAAAGAGGCGGCGCAGGTCGTCCGAGCGGTCCAAAACGCCACGGGGCTTTAATTCAATGTGTGTGATTGAGCTTGGAACTTAATCATTTTGCTTGATCGTTTTGAAAGAATCGCTCCAGATTCACGCCCACCGTCATACCGCCGATAAATCGCCCTGTTTGGCTGTCGCGGATAGGAACACTGATTTGGGTTTGAAACAGATTGGTCGAAGGATCGTACTGAATGTCGTCAATAAACATGTCGATGCCGTTCAAGAGCCTCAAATACTTGGGCTCATCGCCTTGCCACAAGTCTGATGTCACCACACTTTGCCCTACGTTATAGCCTTGAGCATCAAAAATCATGATCTCAGAGAAGATCTCTTGGCTCTGTTGCTGAACTTGAATCAGATGTTGTGAGAGCGTATTGCCCATTAAGGCATCAAAATTGTTTTTCATTTGCCTGTGTTGAGGATCTTTATTCGCTACCGCGACGGCATCACTGACCAACACGCTTTTCGCCAAAGGCACAATATCTTGCGTGGCGAACTGCTTAAGCACTTGCTCCTCCTTATCACTCAACGAGTAGGATACGCTCGAACAGACAGGAATATAGCTGTTGAACCTTGCCATGAAGCCTTCATTTTCGTTTACGAACTCATTATTAAAGTAAATACCCAATGCAGAGAATTTCAAAAACTGCGAGTTAAGCTGCGACACTCGGTCCATCGGGTAAGAGCCGGAGGCAATTTCACTGTTGAACGCATTCAGGTCAATGGCGATCACCTCGATGCGATTTTTCAGTAGCAGGTTGATCAACTGTGCCGAATCTTTGGCGCGGATGATGGGGGTGTACATGGTTTGGCCTGATAACCAAGCATCTTGAGCACTGCCATGCACTACGCCGAGTTTGTCAAAATTGACGGTGTCACCGCTGTAGACCCAATACCACTTTTCCAGTACTAAAGGGTGCGTCAAGGTCGCATTACCAGAGAGCTCTGAGTTGTAGGTTGAAGAGAAAAAGCCATCCACGCCGCCGGTTTTCAACGACTGACTGGCGCGCTTCCACGGTGAAAGTTGGATACGGTAATCCATGTCCATATTTTCTAAGATGCACTTGACCGTATCCACCACAGTGCCATGTAGCTCGCCATTATCAAAGCTTTGATAAGGTCTAGAAATTTCCGTATAAAGCTCAACAGGATTGGCCCATGTCTTTACCCAAGGCATCAAAAGAATCCACCACACTGCGACTAAACGCGCCATCATCACTCTCCTTGCTTAAGGGTTATCTCACCACAAACTGATTGACGTCACGGCTCAGCCCGCTCGATAGCTCCATGACATTTTGCGCGACTTGATGGATACGCTCCGACAAGGCTTTGCTGCTCTGATTCTGATCATTGAGGCTGACAAGGTTAGTGTTGATCTCTTCAGAGGTGGTGCTTTGCTCCTCCGTCGCGGCGGCAATTTGGGTCGCCATGTCACTGACATCAATGGTGGCTTGATGAATCTCGGTAAAGAGCGTTTGAATTTTCTCCGCCGCTTCGACTGAGCTGCGTACTTTATCATTCCCCACGCGAATCGATGACACGGCGTTTTGCACACCCACCTGCAAGGAGTCGATCATCTTCTGAATCTCCTCAGTAGATTGTTGGGTTTTGCTTGCCAATGAGCGAACTTCATCCGCTACCACGGCAAAGCCGCGTCCTTGCTCACCCGCTCGTGCTGCTTCGATGGCTGCGTTAAGCGCCAGCAGATTAGTCTGCTCTGCGATGTTACGAATCACATCCAATACTGAGACGATGTTTTGCGATTCGGTCGACAGGTTTTCGATAACATTATTGGCATCGGTAATCGCATCAGACAACTCATGCGTGCCACGTACCGACCCCTCAATCAAGGCTTGACCATCTTGCGTCACTTTCGCGGTCGATTCCGACATTCTTGCCGCTTTGTCCGAATACTCAGCTACCTCTTTTACGGAGACGCTGAACTGATTAACAGCGGTGGCGATCATATCGATACCACGACTGATCTCTTCGTTCACCACCTGCGCCTGTGAGTAGCTCTGGTTGAGTTCATCAGCCGTCTGATTAAGATTATTGGTGTTATCGTAAATACCAATAATGATGCCCTGCAGTTTGCTGACAAAGGTATCAAAGGTACCGGCCAGCAGCCCAAGTTCGTCTTTGCGTTTAGAGTCAATACGTTGTGTGAGATCCCCATCACCTTGCGAGATTTCACCCACACGTGAAGTCAATTGGCGCATACCGTCGACCAATAGTTTGGGGACAAAGAATGTCAGTACAGACGAGAGCACACCGACGAAAATGACGAAAAGAAGAAGATTGCGGTGATTCACATCCATGCGTGCATTGAGCACATCGACGGTTTGCTTTGCTTGTGCATCAAGCGCTTCACCGGCGACGTCATAGAAATCTCTTAACGTGGAAAAGTGCGCGCTGTTATCACCACTGAGCAATTCGGAAGCCCGTTGTATCTCCCCTTTGTCACGCAGCGCAATCACTTCAAGAGAGGAGCTTTTCCAGAGGTCAAAGGCTTGCTGATAGCCTTTAAGCTTCGCCAATATTGCCTGCTCCTCTTGCATATAACCGAGATAGTTGTTCATTCTATCCAGTGCTTGCTGTGCGTTTTCTTCAAAATCAGCAAGATCATCCTCAGTGCCATTGGCCGTGATGTAACTCATTTGCGCCACTCTGGCTTGGTATAAATCTCGGTCAGCGTTGAGGATATCGGACAGCGCAGGCATATAAGTTTGACCAAACAAACCTAGGCCATTATTGAGTGCGGAGGAAATGGTACTAAAGGTGACAAACACCACCACCAGTGAGACCACCAGCAAACCCAGTGCTGAAGATAGTTTTAAACGGATACTTTTTGACATGGCTGAGAGCATACTCCCTCCTAAGCTCGAATGAGTAGATAGCTACTCATTTGAAGTTAGTTCAGAATGTGACCCCCCTCAACCTAAGTGATAGGAAATAACGGGCAAACAACCCACAAGTTGTACCAGTTGCGTCAAGGCTACTTAGTTATTGAGACGCATACTCAATTGAGCGGCCACCTGCGCCAGTTCTTGACGGGTTTGCTCGATGTCTTCGATGTGATGATGAACAGTGCGCGAATTTAAGGTCATGTAAGGTACTGTCATCACTGCCATCAGTTCGCCTAAAGCACCAAAAATTGGATAGCTGATGTTGGTAACGCCAGAAATTTGCGGACTGGCGCCAACGAAGTAGCCGTCTCGCTGTGTTTTCTCGATGTTCGCTAACGCGTGTTCAATTTCAGCGGACGTCGCATCGGTTTGCGCAAGGATTTTGTCGCGCTGAGCTTGCTCGGTAAAACTGAGCAGCACGATGCCCGAGCCCGATGAGCAGATATCTAACGTTGCCCCTAAGCGTAAGCCAAAGCCCATTTTATAAGGGCTTTCCTGCACACTGATCACCACGAGCTCACCATGCTTGTATTGGCTTAAGTGGCAAGATTGGTTCACCTTCAAACACAGATCTTCCATCATAGGCACCGCACGCTTGAGCATCTGCGCAATGGGAGGATGTTGGTTGGACAGCACAAACATTCTTAAGCTGAGCGAATAGGCCGATTGTTCAGCGTCGAGCTCAATGTACTGCCGCTCCACTAGCACCGACAACATACGAAAAATTTCACTGACGCTGCGATCGAGTTTTTCCGCAATTTGCTTTTTACTCAGCGCCACCGGAGACGCGGCAAGAAGCTCCAAAATGTCGAGCCCTTTCTCAAGTGCGGGCGCGCGATATTCAGTTTTTTTAACGTTGCTCATGATCAATAGAGGCTGCCATAGAGAAGTCTCAGTATGACAGCCAATCTAGGTCCTTTAAAGTAGGTTAACGCCTTGATTAACGGATCAATCCCATCCACTGAGGAATCGTCAAGGAAATCGCAGGAATGTAGGTGACGAGCATCAACACACCAAAGATCATCACAAAGAATGGCAACAAGGTGCGAATCACGCTATCAATGCTGATGCCACTGACCTTACAACCGGTAAACAGAATCGGCCCTACCGGCGGCGTAATGGTGCCAAGCGATAAGTTAAACACCAACAAGATACCAAATTGCACCGGATCCATACCCAGAGAAGTACAGATAGGTAGGAAAATCGGTGTGAAGATAAGCACCGCAGGCGTCGGATCCATGAAGGTGCCGACAAACAGCAACACCAAGTTAATGATCAGCAAGATCATAAATGGGTTGTCAGTCAATGAGAGCAGCGAGTCTGCAATCATGCCGGGGATCTGGGTAAACGCCATGACCCAAGACATGATCGACGAGGTCGCCAACATGAAAATCACAATCGCTGACATTTTCGCCGTACTGAGGAAAATCTGCGGCAACTCACTGAATTTCAACGAACGATAGCACGACGTCAAAAAGAGTGAATAGACCACGGCAATCGCCGACGCTTCTGTTGCGGTAAATACGCCGCCAAGAATACCGCCAATCACCACCAGAACCAAGGTTAAGCTTGGCACCGCTTGAATCGTGACGGAGAAACACTCTTTCAACGTCATGGTGTGTTTGGCGATATAGCCACGGCGTTTTGCCATAAAGCCGGCGATGATCATTACGCTCAAGCCCCACAAAATACCGGGCACGTAACCACCGACAAACAGCGCCGAGACCGATACGCTACCGGCAACCGTCGCGTAGACAATCAAGGTGTTGCTGGGTGGAATCAACATTCCCGTCGGCGCGGAAGCAATATTCACCGCGGTACTAAAGGCTGGGTCGTAGCCCTCTTTTTTCTGAATCGGCGACATGATGCCACCAACCGCCGCCGCGGATGCCACGCCAGAGCCACTGATTGAACCAAACAGCATGTTGGAGACCACATTGGTCTGCGCCAGTGAACCAGGAAAGAAGCCACTGATGATTTTAGAAAAGTTAATTAGCCGTATTGCTATGCCACCATTGTTCATGATGTTACCGGCCAAAATGAAAAACGGAATCGCGAGCAACGCGAAGGAATCAAGCCCGACGAACATACGCTGCGCTGAGGTCGTCATTGCCCCTTGAAACGGAAGAATGACCGTCATCGCGGCAAAAGAGGCCGCGCCGACACTGATGGCAATCGGCGCACCGATAATCAGCAAGACGATCGCCCCAACAAACATCACCAGTGAGGCGGTAAGAGCCATATCCATATTACACCTCGCTTGAAGCTTTGCTGTGTTTGAGAGCTTTGAATTGATGGATTAGATTCAATTCGTTATAGAGGAAATAAAAGAGAATCAATCCTCCAGAAATCGGGATGGCCGCGTAGATGACACCCATCGGGATTTGCAGTGCCGAATCTAACTGCCACATTTGGCGTACTGCACTGTTGTAACCACCGATGATCATGATCGCGTAGGCAAAGCTGACCGTTACCAACTCGATGAACATCTCCACCAACACGCGCACTTTGTCATTGAATTTGTCACGGATAAAGGTGATGGCCATATGCTCACGTAGGCCAAAGACGTACGCACTGCCAAATAAAATCAGCCAAATGAAGAGATAGCGCGACAGCACTTCACTCACCGCACTTGGGCTATTGAATAGATAGCGTGAGGCAACCTGATAGGTGACCAAGGCGGTCATGGTGCCCACAATCAGAATCAAAAACAGTGACAGTACTTTGTCCACCCACTGTTTTAAGGTTGTCACGGCTGACAACAAGGTTTGAAATACGGTTTTTTGCATAATGAAGATCCGACAAGGAGCCAGCACCGCGCTGGCTCCTTGCTCTTGAACTTATTTTAAAGCGGCGATTTTTTCGAACAGCTTCTTCTGAGCAGGAGACTCAGTGAGCGCCTGCTGAAGCGGTTGACAGCTCTCTTGGAATGGCGTGATATCGACTTCATTGAAGGTCGCTCCGTGCGATTTCGCGGTCTCCATTGCCGTGCTGATACGATCATTCCAAAGCTTAAACTGCGCTGGCGTGCTCTCTTTCGCTAGACGGCGCAGTGTCGCTTGGTCTTCTTTCGACATCGTATCCACAAAGTAGCTGCTCACCACAACCAGATCGGGCACCATCAAATGACGGGTTGATGAGAAGTAAGGTGCCACTTCATACTGCTTAAGATCCGCATAAGTGATCTCGTTGTTTTCAGCGCCATCCAATACGCCTTGTTGAATCGCGGTGTACACTTCACCTTGACTCATAGGTACGCCCGTACCGCCCATGCACGACAGCATCTTAATCATGGTTTCAGACTGCATTACACGAATCTTGTTGCCTTTCATGTCCGAGACGTTTTCAACCGGCGCATTCTTGGTGTACATGCTGCGAGCGCCTGCGGTGTACGCCGTCAAGACTTCAAAACCAAAGCGTTTGGTGGACGCAAACAACTCATCCAACTCGCCCGACGTAAATACCGCCTCTTGGTGCGCTGGACCAGAGTAGACATACGGCATACCAATCACACGGTAGGTCGCGTCGTAGTTTTCAATCAGTGGGTTGGCGACAACCGCCATTTGAATCGCGCCATTTTGCACCAACTCAAGTGCGGCACGTTGGTCGCCAAGCAGTTCATTTGGATAAATAGACAGTTTGTAACGGCCGTCCGTTTGCTCGTTGAGTTTTTTGCCAAACTCTTGCAATGCGATGTATTGCGGATGATTGTCTGACTGGTTAAACGCCGCTTTGATTTCAGTTGCCGCTTGAGCCATAGAAACGGTGCCTAGGCCAACGCTGACCAAAGCAGATAGAGCCGTCATTTTCAGTACTTTTTTCATCACAGTAGTCCTTGTCAATGTGTAGGGTAATGTCGTTATTGGTTGTTATCGGATGGCGGTCATGTCCACGAAATCCATGTCATCAAAGGTCTGGTTTTCGCCCAACATGCCCCAGACAAAACTGTAGTTGCTGGTCCCACAACCTGAGTGAATTGACCAACTCGGAGATAGCACTAACTGTTTGTCACGTACGACGATGTGTCGTGTTTCTTGCGGCTCTCCCATGAAATGGAAAACCACTTGATTCGGTTGAACGTTGAAATAGAGGTAAGCCTCCATACGGCGTTCGTGAGTGTGCGCAGGCATAGTGTTCCATACACTGCCCGGTGCAAGATGCGTCACGCCCATGCACAGTTGGCAGGTCGGCAGCACATCTGGGTGCAAGTATTGATTGATCACTCGCAGGTTAGCGGTGTCGTTTGAGCCAAGCTCGACCACTTTCGCTTGTTCACGGGTGATCAAACGCGATGGGTAGCCATGATGCGCAGGCGCACTTAAGCAGTAAAGATACGGTTTGTGCGCACTCTCTTCAGAGTGGAAACGGATATTGCGTACCCCTTTGCCTAGGTAAAGGGCATCGAGCGGCTCAAGTCGGTAGATCTCTTCCGAGGTGTGGACTTCAATCGCCCCTTCTCCCAAGTTGACCATGCCCAGTTCGCGGCGCTGCAAGAAATAGTCGGTGCCGAATACGCCATTATCGATGTACTCATCCAAAGAAAGTGGTTGAGTCGTAGGGCACACACCCAGTGCGACCACACGATCGATATGGCTGTAAAGCAAGGTAATCGAGTCTTCAGCAAACAACTGTTCATTTAAGAATTCTGCGCGTAAGCGATCCGTATCGTAGTGCTTCGCATCGAGCGGATTGCTGTTGTAATTGGTAAACATCATTCTCTCCTTTGTGTTGGCAGTAAGTGTATCTTTAATTCATATATGATCAATATCGTTCAAATATAATCAAAAACGAATTGAGATCTTCACCCGCTACCTAACCTCTAAAGGGAAATTTTGTGTGATGTTGGCCATCATTTTTTGCCAAAAACACGCTAAAAATTAGACATTGAAACAATTTATCTCATTTTTATGAACCATTGTTTTAATATCAATCATTTATCATTCAAGACCGAACTTAGGCGCAATGCGCAGCCCAAAAGAGACAAGCGGATCGCACTGGGCAGCGGTTGTCGTTATACTACTTTGGTTGAGAATGATGCAGCTTGGAGAGAAGGGTTTTGAAGGGGTTACCACAGCGTACGCTGACGATTGCAGCGCTTTGTTTTATTACGAGTGTATGGGGAAGCCCTGAGAGCCTCGCCGCCGACTCTGATGCCTTTAGTCAACCCCGAGTGGATTTGATCCAAGTCGATAAATCAAAACGACGTATGTACCTACTGTCTAACAACGAAGTGGTTCGAGAGTTTCGCATCGCCCTGGGTAAAGCGCCCAAAGGACACAAAACACAAGAGGGTGATCAAAAAACGCCCGAAGGACGCTACTACTTGGATTTCGTTATGGAAGATTCTGAGTTCTACCGTTCCATCCACATCAGTTATCCGAACCAAGCGGATCTCGAATACGCCAGTGCGTTGAATGTGTCGCCGGGCGGAGACATTAAAATTCACGGTTTGAGAAATGGCGAGCAAAGGCCCGCCAACTATGTGCAGAGTTTCGATTGGACGAATGGATGCATCGCTCTCAGCAACCCTGAAATGGATGAATTACTCAGCCTAGTGGAAACGGGAACCCCAATCGACATCCACTGGTGAGCCGCTAAGAGTTGACCTCTTCCAGTGTCGGCGTTTTGCGCTTTTCTCGAGTCACCCACCAGCAAATCAACGAGCCAATGGTGACCATCGCCACTCCTTGAAGAAAACTGTGAGTGATCGCCACCCCCAGCAACCATGACGAGATAACGGTCGCGATGATGGGAGTAAAGTACGACAAGGTCGCCAGAAACACCATGTTGCCGCCAATAATCGCGTAATTCCACAGCGCATACCCCGCCCCCATCGTTACGCCGGCAAGTAACAAAATCGCGCCAGATTCCATCGTCAACACCTCACTCAAAGGCAGAGCGCTGTTCTCTGTGAACAGTGCCGCTTTGATCCATAAGGTGATCGCCGTGAGAATAAAAAACAACGTGATGGCGTTTTGGCCTCGCGCCAGGGTTTTGGTTAGGTTGCAATATAGTGCCCATAAAAAGGCTCCGATGAAGGCCATCGAATACGTCGCTGGGTTCGTGGCGACATTGGCTGCAATTTGGCTGACAGAAAGACCCGCATCGCCGGTGATACTCCACGCCACGCCAACAAACGCGAGTGCAATACTTGGGTACACCAGCCAACTGGCCCGTTTCGGGCTCAACAGCAGAGCCATCAGTACAGTGAGTGCTGGCCAAAGATAGTTTATCACCAACATTTCAATCGCTTGCATGCGCGAGTTGGCCATGCCCAGCGCTAAAGCGAGACAAATCTCATAAGCGACAAACAGCCCTCCGCCAATGAGCACATACCGCCAAGAGTACTGGCGCCACTTTGGCCGCCCCATCACCAGCAGCAAAAACAACGACGCCACGCTGTACATCGCCGCGGCCCCCGCCACCGGGCCAAAGGACTCCGCGACTAAGCGGGCTAATCCCGTCACGCTGCTCCAAAGAAGAATGGCCGCAATACCGGCCATTGTGTATCGATCGACGGACACGATTTAGACGATTTCCCAACTGTGGGTCATTTCAACGCCCTCACCGAGCATCAAGCAGACTGAGCAATATTTTGTCAGTGAATCGGCCGCCACTTGCGCCACGACTTGGGGATCAAGCGCCTCTCCAGACACCTCAAAATGGATATTCACTTTGGTAAAAATACGTGGCGCGCTGTCACGGCGCTCAGTGGTCAGCTTGGCGACACAAGTGCTCACCGCTTGGTTGGCTTGTTTGAGGCCATCGACCACGTCAACCGAGCTACATCCCCCCGCTGCCATCAACACCATCTCCATTGGGCTTGGCGCGCTCGCTCCCCCATTGCCATCCATCACGACAGAGTGGCCCGATTGGGAATGACCTAAAAACTTGAACTCATCGATCCACTTAACTTCTGCTTGCATGATTGTCTCTCTACTCATTTAAAAACTGCGAAAACGTCAGTGTGTAAAAAGCGCCAGTGAAAAACTCACTCGCGCTCTGTTGTCTGCTCATTGCTTCAGCGCATGCTGATACCGGCGATTAGCGATTATACGGTCAGCAAAACTCGCGCTGCGAGCAGTATCAATACACACCCTGATAGTCTATCAATCAATACGGCTTTAGAGCGAATTTTATCGATAAGCTTCGGACTGGAGAGCAAAAACGTAATTAAGGTATACCAGAGCCCATCCACCACAAACGGTGTAAGCACGATGATCGACTTCGCGGCAAAGGTGTCACCGACTGCGACAAATTGGCTAAACAGCGCGATGAAGAACAGCGCAATTTTCGGGCTGAGCAGAGAAATCAGCAGCCCTTCTCGCGCCGATTGAGCCACTGGTGTTGGCTCGCCCGACTCCAGCCTTGCTGCTACGCCACCTTTAGAACGCAGCGCATTGTAGCCAAGGTAGATAAGGTACGCGGCACCGGCGTAGCTAATCCCCTTGAATAGCAAGGGTGATTGCTGCAACACCACAGCTAAGCCAATTAAGGTAATAAACGCATAAACGCCAATACCAAAAGCGTGCGCCCATGCGGCGGCAAATCCATTGATGCGCCCACCCGCCAAACTGTGCTTTGCCACCATGGCCAAACTAGGCCCCGGAGACATAGCACCGAGTAGACAAATCGTGAAAAGTGAAAACCAAATCGTTAAGGTCATGAAAACGTGTCCTAATCCATGTGAATGGCGTAACGATAATGCTGATTAGCTATGATTTGAAATCAAACTTTTTCATAAGCATCATGATTTCATATCATACCTATCGAGTAAGGGGATGTGCGCATAGCGCTCAGCACAACCTCTCTCATCCATTGATGAGCGGGATCAAGATCGTACTTGGGATGCCAAATCAACCAATAGAGATGACTGGCCGTATCAAAAGGCAAAGGACGATAAAGAAGTAACGCATCCCGCGACAAGTTAATCGCTATGTGTTCTGGTACCACCATCAGGTAGTGGCTGCTTTGCAGAGCATTGACTGCGGCGGTAAAGAACGGCACTTTCAAGGCAACGCGTCGTGTGTGACCAAGCGAGTTCAGTACCACATCGGTGCTGGTGTCCTTGTCACCGCCCCCTGTGACTTTCAAATGTGGGTAAGCCAGCATATCTTCCATCGATACCGCACCTTTATCGGCAAGCGGATGCCCTTGACGCATCAACAAAACGGATTTGTCTTCACCGATCAGCACGGAACTGACGTACTCTGGCTGACGAGGGAGCATGGTTGACGCCAGATCAATACCGTTCGTATGGAGTTGGTCCAAATAATCTGGGTCCCACAGCTTGTACGTCAGATTCAAATTAGGGGCTTGATCGGTCAGCACCGAGACCACGCTAGGTACGATGTACTGCGCGACATAATCACTCGAGGAAAACACAAACTCTTGTCGCCAATTGTGCGGTTGAAACGGCGCATCGGCCAACAGATTATCCACCTCAGAGAACATCCGATCCAAGCGCTTCTTAATAACCAGCGCACGAGGGGTTGGAACCAATTGGTTACCGTCTCTCACCAGCAGTGGATCATCAAATAGCGTACGTAGCTGGGCTAACTGACGGCTTACCGCAGATTGAGTAATGTGCAAACGCTCTGCTGCGCGGCTGACATGGCACTCGTCCAGTAACACCGATAACGCCCGTAGCAAGTTTAAGTTGATATTATTGAGCATCATGAAGCGTGTTGAAGAACTCAGTTAAAACGGTATGCGTCACCAAATGGCGTAGCTCTGGGATGGTGTACAGCTCATCTCGAATCCGGTATAGCTGCGCCATACTCTCCACTTCGACAAACAGCATCATGTCCGTTTCACCACTGATGGCATGACACCACTTCACCCCTTCAATCTGATAAATACGCGGGGCGTAATGATCGCAATAGTGCCTGGTTTTCGTCGTATCAAATTTAAGTGCGAGATAGGCTTGGATTTTGGCGCTACTGGTGTCTGGCTGAGCAATTTCTGCGTGATAACCGAGGATCACTCGCTCCGCTTCTAAACGCTGAATACGCGCCGTTACAGCAGAGCGGGACAAGTTGACCTGACGGGCGAGTTCACTGACAGACAATCGAGCGTTGCCTCTGAGTAATGTAATGATTTTATTATCGAATTTATCCATTTCTTTTTCTCATACTTGCCCTTTGGTCAATTTGACACAAAACGAACAGGAAGAAAAGATGACAAAATGGCGGGCGATACGTGAAAAAACGTCAAAGTGACGGATAAGCGAGACACATTGATGGATGCCGAGATAGACACAATTGGTTAAGCTTGGCCAATCACCCCGCGCTAGGATGCGACATGAACCAACTCAAACAAGAAATCTCGTTATTATCAGGCATCGGCCAACTCTCGACCACATTACTCGGCACTGGGCTATTTATGGTGCCCGCCATCGCGGCTGGCATTGCCGCTGAAGCGTCGCTATGGGCTTGGTTGCTGCTGTTTATCGCCATCTGCCCCATTGCGCTCACGTTCGCCCAGTTAGGTAAACGCTACCCCAACGCTGGCGGAACCGCCTATTTTGTGCGAATGGCGTTTGGCCCCCGCCTTGAAAAAAGTGTCGCGTGGCTGTTTTTGAGTGTCATTCCTGTCGGTGTACCTGCCGCCATTGCGTTGGCTGCGGGCTTTCTTGAACAGATTCTTCCTACTAGCCTTCAAGACCCATTGCTTGCGCAAGTGATCACCGTGTTATTACTCGTGCTGGTTAACTTATCTGGGGCGAAATCTTCGGGCCGTCTACAAACGGTGATTGCGCTCGCGATCTTTGCCCTCGTCGTCGCGTTTTGGTGGCAAAGTGATCTAAAGATCGATGACATCACGCTCCCCACCTTGAGCCAACAAGATTGGCTGCCGATTGGCGCGGCGCTCGGCGTGATGTTTTGGTGCTTTGTCGGTATCGAAGCGTTCGCCCACATGGGGGAAGAGTTTAAAAACCCAGAGCGCGATTTTCCCATCGCAATTGTGATTGGCTGTTTAGTCGCAGGCCTTACCTATTGGGCTTGCTCGGTCGTAATTTTAAAATTGGGCGCGTATGGCTCTGCGCAATTTGAAAGCACCTCTATTCCGTGGATGGCAGCTCAGCTGTTTGGTCCGAGCGTCAAGTGGCTCATCAGCATCATTGGCTTTGCGGCCTGTTTTGCAAGCGTCAATCTCTATACTCAAAGTCTCTCGCGTATGGTTTGGTCGCAAGCGCGCGATTACACGCCACACAGTGCGCTCGCTAGATTATCAGTGCGTGGCGTGCCCGCAAACGCAACGATTGCCGTTGGCGCTGTGCTGCTGCTTTCTTGCGTCGTGGGTGAAATTTCCGGCCTTAACTTGGAGTTTTTCCTTAAGCTCGCCAACGGGATTTTTGTTTTGGTTTATCTACTGGCGATGCTGGCGGCCTACAAACTGCTGCGCGGCGTGGATAAAGTCTTAGCGAGCGTCGCGCTACTGCTGTGTAGCCTTGTGTTTCTCTGTTTAGGCTGGTCGATGTTTTACGCCGTGACCATTTTTGCCGTGCTCACACTCCCTTGGCACAAATGGCGTAAACTGCCGCCGCAAGCCACCTAAAACCAGGACAAGAGAGAGATTGACCGACGTTATTGGTGCAAAACTAATCATTCAACCCAACATGTCCCGTTTTGTTGGGTTTGTGTGCTAGGTTTTTCAAGATAGAGTATTGTTTTTCTGCCGTTTTCGAGTACTTTGAACACAGCGTTTAAACGGACAATAACGGCTGGAGTGCTCTGTGAGCCAATTTCAAGATCTCTCTATTTTGATCGCCGAACTGCTTCGCAGTGAAGACAGTGAGCAGGTCACAACTCTTAACGAATCTATCGAACACGGACTTGAGCCCGGCGCTGTAGCGCTGATTCTCGAGGCCTTTCCCATTGATGACCGTGTGCGACTTTGGCGCAGCCTGCCCCTTGAACTGCATATTGAAGTACTCACCGAAGCGCGTGCGGAAGTTCGCCACTCCATCATCAAAGAGCTGTCTGAGGTTGAACTCAAATTAACCCTCGCCAAACTGGATAACTTATCTCTGATTGAATGGTCTGACTCACTCCCTGAGGAGATCATCAATGAAGCGCTACGCCTGATCGAAAAAGATGAACTTGAGCTTTACGATCAAGCGAATGCCTATGAAGATGATCAGATTGGTCGTTGGGCCGAACGAAAAGTGGTCACGCTCCCCTTCACCATTTCCGTTGAGAAAGCGAAAGGTTTGATGGAGCGCTACAGCTATGACGCCCCTGAGCACATCTATCTGATCAACAAGAAGAAACAGTTTCGAGGCATAGTGCGCTATATCGATTTGCTGCGCGCCGAGCCGGGCGACAGGCTTAAATCATTGGCGCTAGAGCACCCTGTCACCTTAAACGCCAAGCTAGAACTTTCTGAAAGTATCGAGGCGTTGGAGCACTCTTCACTCTCAACCATGCCAGTGACCGATGACAATGACACCTTGATTGGTGAAGTGAATTGGCATTTTGCCCTCAGTACTCAACGTGAAATTTACGAAGCGCGCCTAATGGCGGGTACCGGTATGGATGAAGGGGACGACCTGTTTGCGCCCATCATTCGCAGCTCGAAAAAGCGTGGGGTTTGGCTTGGCATCAATCTCATGACGGCAATCCTTGCCTCAGTCACTATCGGCTTGTTTGAAGATGTGATTGCTCAAGTGGTTGCGCTGGCGGTCTTAATGCCTATCGTCGCCTCGATGGGTGGCATCGCAGGTAGCCAGACGTTAACGCTGATGGTCCGCGCGATGGCGCTCAACCAGATCACAGCGGGGAACCGCTGGGCGCTAATGAAAAATGAAGTGGGCATTGGCTCTATCAACGGATTGCTGTGGGCAGTCATCATTGGTGGACTCGCCGGACTGTGGTTTCAGTCTGTCATATTAGGTGCCACCATCGCGCTGGCGATCGTCGTCAACATTATTACCGCCGCTCTATTTGGTGTGCTGATCCCAATTGTTCTCGACAAACTCAAACTTGACCCTGCACTGGCAGGCTCCGTCATCCTCACAACTGTGACTGACGTGGTGGGTTTTTTCGCCTTTCTCGGCACAGCGAGTCTCGTCATGCTCTAAGCGCTAGCGGCACATAAGATGACCTCAGATCGCGCGCACCTACAAGGTGCGCAATCTGATCCTCTGTTCGCAATATGCTGGTGTATTTGCAATATGCAATGCCAATATGCAACCAACCACTCTTTCTTAGTCTCAATCTCAACGTAAAGCCTGATACAGCGGGCATATTAAAGTTGGCACATAACCTGCTATCTATACAGTGACCCTAGCGTTAGGGTCACCTAGCCAACTGACGTTGTTAGTGAACCCAATTTGTTCACACCCAATACCAGCCAGAATCCTCACGGTTTCTGGCTCTTTTTTTATTTCACGCCAATCCATACAAAATACAAATAACGCCCACCCAATTATTAGCAATACAAATCCTGGAATAATCAATATTCCAATAGAAAACATAAAATAATAAAAACGCAATGCACTGTTTTCATTGATCAAATCAATCAAAAACATCCAAGCAACCGTTTTACAAGTCGCAACTTGCATTGACAGCGCAAAATACACCCCCATAATACGCGCCGCAATCGAATACATTCTGGTAAAGACAGTCTCATTCTGCGGAGGTAATACAATGGCTGATGACAACAACTACAGCTTAGGACCGGTCCCGAGCAACGCACGCAAAGGGGTTGCGTCTCTCACTATGGTTATGCTTGGTTTAACCTTTTTCTCCGCCAGTATGTGGACAGGTGGCGCTTTGGGTACGGGCTTAACGTTCAACGATTTCTTTCTTGCCGTGTTAGCCGGTAATTTGATCCTCGGTGTCTACACCTCGATTCTTGGCTATATTGGTGCCTCTACCGGCCTCTCTACTCACCTCCTCGCTCGCTATTCCTTTGGTACACAAGGCTCTTGGCTACCTTCTGCGCTATTGGGCGGTACGCAAGTCGGTTGGTTTGGCGTGGGTGTGGCGATGTTTGCTATTCCAGTCCAAAAAGCGACGGGGTTAGACGTCAACTTGCTGATCCTCGCATCGGGCTTATTGATGACGGCAACGGTTTACTTTGGCATCAAAGCGCTGATGGTGCTCTCTGCCATCGCCGTCCCTGCGATTGCTATTCTTGGTAGCTACTCGGTTTCACTGGCGGTGGACAGCGTGGGCGGCGTGGATGCCTTAATGCAGGTTTCACCCAAAGAGCCGATGGATTTCTCTATCGCACTGGCAATGGTGGTCGGTTCTTTCATCAGCGCGGGGACGTTGACGGCTGATTTCGTTCGCTTTGGTAAAAAACCCGCTGGCGCTGTTCTTGTCACCATGATTGCGTTCTTTATCGGAAACTCACTGATGTTCATCTTCGGTGCTGCTGGCGCTGCAGCGACCGGCCACGCGGATATTTCTGACGTGATGATCGCGCAAGGACTGTTACTGCCTGCCATCATCGTTTTAGGTCTCAACATCTGGACCACCAACGAAAACGCCCTTTACGCTTCGGGCCTAGGTTTTGCCAACATTACCGGCCGCTCAAGTACCTTAATGTCGATCGTCAATGGCGTCGTCGGCACCATTTTTGCGCTGTGGCTATACAACAACTTTGTCGGTTGGTTGACCTTCCTATCAACGGCGATTCCTCCTATCGGCGGCGTGTTGATTGCTGACTACCTCATCAATCGAAAACGCTACAAAGACTTTGCCAATGCAACCTTCAAACGTGTTAACTGGGCCGGCATTATTGCCGTAGCCGTTGGTGTGCTAGCGGGTAAATTCATTCCGGGCGTCGTGCCGATCAACGCAGTATTGGGCGGTGCGTTATGCTATGTCATACTCAACCCATTATTGAATAAATCTTCGCTGACCACGCAAACTGCGTAAGGAGATCGCATGCCATCGCTACTGATCAAAAACGTCACGCTTGAGGCGCAAAGCGGCCTTAAACAGATTCTTATTGAAGATGGACACATTTCGTCCATCACCGATGCGAACTCCCCTATCAACTTTGAGGGGGAAACGCTGGATGGACAAGGGGCGATGGCCGTCGAACCCTTTTGCGAACCACACATTCACCTAGACACAACTCAAACGGCTGGTGAACCGAACTGGAATATCTCGGGCACGCTATTTGAGGGCATCGAGCGCTGGGCAGAACGCAAGCAGCTGCTCTCTATTGAGGATGTAAAGCAGCGCGCCAAACAGACGTTAAAGTGGCAGATTGCAAACGGTGTGCAGCATGTGCGTACTCACGTGGATGTCTCTGATCCGACTCTGGTTGCGCTAAAAGCAATGATTGAAGTGCGTGAAGAGATGCGACCTTGGGTAGATATCCAAATCGTCGCCTTTCCACAAGAAGGCATCCTCTCCTACCCTAATGGTAAAGCATTGCTTGAAGAAGCAGTCAAACTAGGCGCCGATGTGATTGGTGCTATCCCGCACTTTGAGTTTACGCGCGAGTATGGTGTCGAATCGCTGCATTACGTCTTCGAGCTAGCACAACAATACGACCGTCTGATTGATGTGCACTGTGACGAAATTGATGATGAGCAATCACGCTTCGTCGAAACCGTAGCCGCATTGGCTCACAAGTTCGATATGGGGCACAAGGTCACCGCAAGCCACACGACGGCAATGGGTTCATACAATGGCGCTTACGCGTCACGACTGTTCCGACTGCTACGCATGTCGGGCATCAATTTTGTCGCTAACCCGCTGGTCAACATTCACCTTCAAGGTCGATTTGACGACTACCCTAAACGCCGTGGCGTCACACGCGTGAAAGAGATGTTAGCCGCAAACATTAATGTCTGTTTTGGCCACGATGATGTGTTTGACCCTTGGTATCCACTCGGCACCGCCAACATGTTGCAAGTGCTCCATATGGGGCTGCATGTGTGCCAAGTGATGGGTTACGATCAAATCAACCAGTCACTGGCGCTGATTAGCCACCACTCCGCGCGTACCCTCAACATCACAGAGCGTTACGGCATTGAAGTGGGCAAACCGGGTAACCTGCTGCTGCTTGAAGCCGAAAACGGCTTCGATGCGGTCAGACGTCAAGTTCCAGTGCGTTATTCGATTCGTGGCGGCAAAGTGATCGCTGAGACTCAACCCGCAACCACGCATATTCACCTCGAGGAGCGTGAAGCGGTCGATTTCACCCGTTAACGATAGGATTGGCTAGGTGGGGCTGGACTAATGGCGTCGAAACAAGGATATTAGTCAGCAACCCTATCCATCTAATTTGTTTGAGGAAGCTTTGATGATATCTAAGTGGGCGCAACGTTTTTACCAAATGGCAGAATTGGTTGGCTCTTGGAGTAAAGATCCTTCGACTCAAGTCGGCGCCGTCATTACAAAACAGAACCGCATCGTTTCTGTCGGCTTTAATGGCTATCCACATGGCATTTCCGACAGTGCCAATACGGATGACAGAGACATGAAGTATCTAAAGACGCTGCATGCCGAAGAAAATGCCATTTTGTTTGCTAAGCGAGATTTAGATGGCTGCGAGATCTGGGTGACTCACTTTCCGTGCCCAAACTGTGCAGCGAAGATCATTCAGACTGGCATCTCCTCGGTGCACTGCCCAGAGCAAACTGAGGATTTTCTCTCTCGCTGGGGTGACAAGATCAAAGTCAGCCAAGACATGTTCTTACAAGCGGGTGTGAAAGTGAACTGGTTGCCGCTCGATGATCTGATCCCAAGACCATAGACTTTTCTCGACCCATTTATCCCCAAAACGGAGCCCACAGCGCTCCGTTTTTTTCATTCTTACTCATCGACACTTAAAGACATCACGCCCCCACTCACGTTCGACCTTGGTTTACCGCTTTAAGATCGCGTTTTGTTTACCAAATCTGTAGATTCCATGAGTTAAAACGCATTCCTTGTGTACCTTGCCGGTAAGATTGCATCAACGACGTGTCACAAGTATTTTTTGTCGCGAATTAACTGCGCTCTTCATTTTTTGTCAATAGGCACTTCTACTGATTCTTAACGTGATCAACCTCTGCAATGTCGACGTTATCTAGTGATAACCACCGACATTATTTTTACTAGCAGAATAAGATATTAGCCATTACAATCCTGCCGCATAAAAATTACAAAATAGTTACAACCCTATCGCTGTATTGAGCCCCCAACTTAATACAGCATCAGCCCTAAAACGTGAAAGGTCCCCTAAACCATGAGTCCAGAACATCACCTTCTAGACTGGCAGAAAAGCCAAACGATTGCTGAAACGATCTCCCCTTTACTCAGCCAACTTTACCGACAAAAAGGTGTTGAAGTGCTGCTGTTTGGCAAAACACTGGTCAACGCCGCCACCATCGACATCATCAAAGCGCATCGGCTCGCTCGTCACTACACCGGAAAGCCGCTGAGCACAGAACAAACCCTGCCTCTGATTCAAGCGCTCTCAACCATGGCTCTGTCACCATGTCGTATTGATGTCGGCCAACTCGCCCACCAATTTTGGCAAGGTCGCGATGATGCCCACGGCGTCAGTGACTTTCTGCACACGGCGCTGGTCGGCGCGATGAATGGCAACACGGTGCCGACACCTCGCGATGTGGTGTTGTATGGTTTTGGTCGAATTGGGCGACTTCTAAGCCGCTTGTTGGTCGAAAAATCCGGCCCGGGTTATCCATTACGTTTGCGTGCAGTGGTCGTACGAGGCGGAAAGCAGGGTGATTTAGCCAAGCGTGCGAGTCTACTACGACGTGACTCTGTTCATGGCCAATTTAATGGCAGCATCATTGTCGATGAAGAGCGCAAAGCGCTGATTGTGAACGGCAACTACATTCAATTCATCTATGCCAACCAACCTCAAGACGTCGATTACAGCGCTTACGGTATTCAAAATGCGTTAGTGGTCGACAATACGGGCGTGTGGCGTGACGCCGAAGGCTTGAGTCAACATTTGGCCTGCCCGGGTGCGAGTAAGGTGCTGCTGACCGCTCCAGGCAAAGGTGAAATCAAAAACATCGTCTTTGGTGTGAATCACGATGAAATCGAAGCGGATGACACCATAGTCTCCGCAGCCAGTTGCACGACCAATGCGATTACGCCGGTGCTCAAAGCGGTCAATGACCAGTACGGCATTCTCTCTGGCCATATCGAAACCGTGCATTCTTTTACCAATGACCAAAACTTGATTGACAATTTCCACTCAGGCGAACGTCGTGGTCGCAGCGCGTCGCTAAATATGGTTCTAACGTCAACCGGCGCGGCTAAAGCGGTCGCTAAAGCCCTACCTGAATTGGCGGGCCAGCTCACGGGCAATGCCATTCGCGTTCCGACTCCGAACGTCTCGATGGCAGTCGCGAACCTCAACTTGGCCCAAGGCACCGACAAAGCCTCACTCAACGCGTATCTTCGTGATGCCGCGTTGAACTCAAGCCTGTCTGCCCAGATGGACTATACGGATTCCACCGAAGTCGTCTCGAGTGATTTGGTCGGTTCTCGTTTTGCTGGCGTCGTCGATGGCGCAGCTACCATAGCGCAAGACAACCGCTGCGTGCTTTACATTTGGTATGACAATGAGTTTGGCTATAGCTGCCAGGTTGTCCACTGTATGGAACAAATGATGGGCGTTCGCTATCCCACGTTCCCACAAAGCCGCGCTTAATCTCAATTCAACTCCACAACAATAATAATCCCCCCCGAATTGCCGCTGCATCAATGCAGCGGCCTTTTTCATTCATCTTTCATTCATACCGCCTTCAGTACGATAGCCTCTCACATTAAGAGGAGTCCTATATGGCACGCGCAATGACCACTATCTTCGCCCTGTTTGTTGGCATGTTTACTTTGATAATGAGCCTTATCCTTGCTATTCCGTTGACCATCGCTGCGATTTTCGCTGGCAAACGACTTCAGCATTCAGCTGCATTTTCACGCACTGAACCATCCGCCAATAAAAGCGGCAACACGATTGAAGGTGACTATGAAGAGGTCCAGCGCTAGTTAAGTTTGCACCTCGACCAAAAAGTGTGCTAACTCTATACCCTGCTTGCTCAAGATAATAAAAAGGAAGAGTATATGAGCCATGGGAAAAGGGACATTACACTGCGTTTTCTGGCCGAGCCGAGTGACGTCAATTTTGGCGGTAAGGTCCACGGCGGCGCAGTCATGAAGTGGATAGATTTAGCGGCCTACGCCAATGCCGCCGCATGGAGCGGTAAGTACTGCATTACTGCCTACGCGGGCGGAATTCGTTTTGTAGCGCCAATCCATGTTGGCAACTTGGTCGAAGTAAGTGCCAAAGTGATCTACACCGGCACCTCATCGATGCACATCGCCATTGACGTGCAAGCCAGCGACCCTAAAGAGATGAAAAATCGCCTCACCACACACTGCATTGTCATCATGGTCGCGGTAGACGAGCATGGAAAGCCATCACCTGTCCCTGAGTGGATTCCCGAGACTGCCGATGATATTAAACTGCGCGACTCAGCGATCCGCTTAATGAACATGCGTAAAGAAATCGGCGAAGAGATGGAAGCGCACGTCAAATACCTCAAATAGACATCAACAGGGGGCACTTGCAGTTCCCCCTCTCATTCTATCGATTAGCCATCAAGATTAGCCAACTTTCTCAGTTCCGTTCTATGATTTGTTAACCACTGTTCGAACGTTTGCGGTTGAGAGCCTGTCAGGGCAACAAACTCATCACTGCTGCCATCCGAAAAGAGACCTCGATTGTGCTGGTCCATCGTAACACACAGCTCAATAACAGGCTCTGGTAGTTGGAATGACGTCAGTTGAGAACGAAATTCATCGTCACTCAAGTGCACCATATTGATTGACGTACCCAAGATGCGATCCATGATATGCGCCATTTCATCATTAGTCAGTGACTCGGGCCCATTCAGAGTCAATACTTGATGTCCTGAAGGGGCTTTCACCAACGCCGCCGCAGCCGCCATCGCGAGATCGCGACGAGAAAGTTGCGCTGTTTTGCCATTACCGGCAGACGTCAACCAATGGCCCGTTTGTAACGTACTGGCAAAGTACTCAGGTAGATTTTCAAAATACCAGTTGTTGCGAAGAATCACGGTATTGTCGATACCACTTTGAACGATCGCCGCTTCGGTCGCCTCATGTTCATGAGCAAACATAACCGGTGACTGGCTCGGCGCTGGCATAGACGTATAGATAAGATGGTCGACGCCCGCTTTTTTCGCAGCGTTAACTGCGTTGAGGTGCGGCTGGGTGCGAGCGCCCGCAGACAAATCAATGCTGACTAACAGTAGGCTATTCGCCCCGTCAAAGGCCTGCTCTAACGAGCTCGGATCAGAAAAATTTGCTTCTCTCACGTCCACACCCAACTCGACCAGCGAGCTCAACTTCGCTCTGTCACGGGTGGTGACGATCAATTGCTGCGCTGTTAACGCGCCTGAGCTAAGAAGTTGCTCTACTACTGCTGAACCTAACTTACCGGATGCGCCGGTCACCAAATATTTACGATCTGACATCATGATATTCTCCGTTTCTCTAACTGTTCCAAAACGACAGACTCCTTCAGCCTGTCATGGGATGAACTGACTATATAATTATTAATTTGATAAATAATTAGCCAATTATTAAACTTATTGTTTATTAATAATAAACAGTGAAAGTCATGATCTCCCTTGACGATATGTTGGTGTTTGCCATGGTGGCAGAGAAACAGTCCTTTACTCAGGCAGCCGAGGCGCTAGGTCTTGGTAAGGCAAGAGTGTCGCAGATTGTCACTCGCTTAGAACGTTCGTTGAACACACGCCTGCTTCACCGCACAACCCGTTCGCTATCTCTCACCGATGCCGGTCAGCGCTACTACGAAAAATGCCGAGCGATCAACGATATTGCCAAAGAAGCCAACAGTGAGACACTCACCGGGAACCAAACCCCAAGTGGCACCATTCGAATCTCCACCCCCAGCAATGCGATGGTCGAACTACTGAGCGAGTTCATTCGCCAATATCCCGATATTCGACTCGATATTATTGAAAGTGATAGCTACAGCAATCTGATTGAGTCGCGTTGTGACATTGCACTGCGAGCCTCTTCAGCGCTTGAGGACTCTCGTCTCTATGCCACCAAAATTGGCTTTTTCCGCGACATGATTTGCACCTCGCCGGATTACTTAAAACGCGTCGGGAAAATTGAAGATCTGAAGGACTTAGTCAATCTTGACTGGATAAGTCATCACATCGTCCACGGTGATAAGCACTTGGTTTTAACCAATCAACAAGGTGAAGTCACCCGACTGGCACATCAACCTAAGGTGCAAGTTCGCACCGCCAACGCAGTGAAGCAATTTGTGCTCAACGGGTTAGGATTTGCCATCATGCCCAGTTTTATGATTAAAGAAGAGCTAGATGCCGGTCAGCTTGTGCGGATTTTACCTCATCTTCATGACCGTGAAATTCCTATGTATGCGGTTTATCAGGAGAAAGCCCTGATGCCACTCCGTGTGAGAACCTTGATTAAATTTCTCAAACAAAAAGGCAATGCGTTTGATTAGAGAGGTAGCGCGAACTGAGGCCTGACATGCCCTTCACGGCAATGACATCATACTGTCATCATTCCTTCATCTAGTTTTGGTTAAATCCGCAAACGTTTTCATCGCTTGGATGGGAACCCACACGCCTATGGCTAGGCTTATGATGACAATCCGCCAAGATCGGAAGGAAACCCCATTGAACGTCAGTGAAACCACGCTCAGTGAATCGACCATTTCAGACCCACGCGCAGTAGAGTACCAATGGGTACGGACACTGTATGTGGAAGGGTATAACCCGCAAGAGATAAACCACTACATCCGCACCTGCTTTGGCGGTGATGACGTGTTTGCCGATCTGTTTCGCAAAGTCGCGCTCTCTCAAGAAAGCGTCTATGTGCTGTTGCAATACGTCGGCTGCGCCCCTTCAAACCGAGAGTTCTAGAGCCACTTCTCAGCTCCATGTAACTACTGGCGCACCTTTCAGATAAATATGCTCCGTTGCTCGCAGTGATTCTCAACACTACTATGCGGGATATTATCGGTCGCTATACTGCCTCTAACCTATTCATTTATCTTGAATTTGTCCTATAAAAAAACCCGAACAAGTTCGGGTTTTGGTTACAAAAACTGTTAGAAGTAAAAATAGTAAGGAATCTTGCTAACAGCCAGCTATGCGTAACGCCAGGACTGCTCTTCGCTTAACGGATCGGCGGCCAAACCAAGAATGTTAAGTGAAGAAACAAAATGGGCGACCTCGCGGTCGCCCTTATCGTTCTTATTAGCCTTTCACACCACCGGCGGTTAATCCTCCGACCAACCAGCGCTGCGCAAGTAAGAATACGATGGTTATTGGTAATGCGGACAACACTGCTGCCGCGGCAAAATCACCCCAGAGGTAGTTTTGCGGGTAGAGATATTGCTGCATACCAACCGCTAACGTGTAAGAGTTTACATCAGAAAGCAGTAACGACGCCACCGGAACTTCACCCACAACCATGATAAACGAGAGGATGAACACCACCGCAAGAATCGGCACAGACAATGGCAGTAGAACCAATCGGAACGCTTCCCATGGCGTTGCACCGTCAAGCGCTGCCGCTTCTTCTAGCGAGCCATCAATGGTTTCAAAGTAGCCTTTGATGGTCCAAACATGCAGTGCGATACCACCGAGGTAAGAGAAGATCAAACCACCGTGAGTATTCAAGCCCAAGAATGGGATGTACTGGCCGAGCTTATCAAACAGAGCGTAGAGTGCCACCAACGCCAAAACGGCTGGGAACATTTGGAAGATCATCATCGCTTTCAAGATGGTGTTCTTACCTTTGAACTTCATTCGGGCAAAGGCGTACGCCGAAGTAGTCGATAGACACACAATCAAAATAGATGAAATGCCCGCCACTTTGACCGAGTTCCACAGCCAGGTTAACACTGGGAACGGTGGTGGTGTCACGCTACCATCTGCGTTGGTGACCGAGAAACCCAGTGCGAGTTTCCAGTGCTCCAACGATGGATTATCTGGAATGATGCTACCCGTTGCGAAGTTACCTTCGCGGAATGAGATAGCGACGATCATCAACAGCGGGAAGATAATTAGCGATAGGAACGCCCACATTGCAATGTGTGTTGCCCAAACGCGGTATTTTAATGACTTACCTTGTACCATAGCCATAATGAGCCTCCTTAATCTTGAGCAACTTTCGTGACACGTAGGTTGAGTAGCGCAAGTGCACCCACCAATAGGAAAATAAGCGTCGCGATGGCACTCGCCAGACCGAAGTCTTGACCGCCTGCACCTTCAAACGCGATGCGGTACGTGTAGTTCACCAGTAGGTCGGTGTAGCCCGCCGGCTCGGAGGTACCAATCATGTTTGGACCACCTTGCGTCAACAGCTGAATCAATACAAAGTTATTGAAGTTAAACGCAAAACTTGCGATGAGCAGCGGTGTCAACGGCTTGATCATCAATGGCAAGGTAATCTTGGTAAAGTTCGAGACGAAATTGGAACCATCAATCGCAGACGCTTCGTAAAGATCGTCTGGAATCGCTTTCAATAGACCCATACACAAGATCATCATGTAAGGGAAACCAAGCCAGGTGTTGACAATAAGAATCATCATTTTCGCCATAATCGGATCTGAGAACCAAGATGGGCTGATACCGAAGAAGGCCTCAAGCACCATGTTCACTTCACCAAAGCTTTGGTTAAACAAACCTTTGAAAATCAGGATAGAGATAAACGCAGGCACCGCGTAAGGCAAGATAAGCAGCACACGGTAAATCGCGCGGCCTCGTAATGCTTCCCACTGAACAATGCTGGCGAGGATCAAGCCGATGATGACGGTTAAGCCCACGCTGACCGCTGAAAAGACAACCGTCCAGATGAAAATACTGATAAACGGTTCTTTGATGCCGTCGTCTTTCCAGACACGCTCAAAGTTGTCAGTCCCTATGGTGACGATAAAGCCCGGCGAGACAGTATTACCGACAAACTGCCCCTGCTCATCCACCGGCTGATAGAAGCCGACATCCATGTTCGGGCGTAGCATTTCACCAGTACGGTTGTTGTACAACGCCTCGCCATCCTCTTGCAGGGTGTATAGAGGAACCACGGCAGCAAACTTACGTAAACCGCTCATGCGGATGTCTTCACCGCTCGGTAAATGCAAGTCTAAGCCATTGAGCACCGGGCGGTTTTGAATAATGGTTTTGATCGCTTCAGGTTCGCCATCCACATTGGTGACAGGCGTGAGATCCATGTCCGTTGTGGTGACATTGGCCAAATCAAACTCTTGCGTCACGAGCAGCTGTTCGCCATCTTCAATCGCGATTTTATGCCCTGTTCCCGTGTTGTAGAGAGAGAAGGAGTAGCTCTGACCACTTTGGTAGGTTCGATCAAGCAGAACCGTTTGCGCACGGTCGAAGGACAATTGGTTTTTCGCACTGTAGTTTGTAAATGCAAGACCGATTGTGTACGCCAAAGGAAAAAGAATGAAAAGGATCATCCCCGCGATACCTGGATAGATATAGCGGTGGGCGTAGGTCTTTTTACTACCAAAGATAAACAGTGCGAGCGCGGTAAGAATAACTGTGAGCAGCGCAAACGCCATCTCACCACGAGAATACATTAGAATGGTTGCGTATCCGTTAACGATACCGACACTGCCTAGCAACGCCCATTTGATGAATACGTTTTTACTTGTAGGCAAGCTCGTTGTGGGTGATGCCATGGCATCTGTACCTTGAACTGACTGCATATGAGAACCTGCTAGCGATAAACAAAAAAGAGAAATGAAGGAGGGGTTACCCCCTCCTCAAAAGGTCGAACAATTACTTAGTCATTTGTTTCTCTGCGTCTGCAAGTGCTGCATCCACAGTTTGACGGCCATCAACGATGTTAATGATCGCATTTTTCGCGCTGCCCCAGAAAGCGTTCATCTGAGGGATGTTTGGCATGATTTCGCCGTTCATTGCGTTGTCCATTGTCGCTGCAATGCGTTGGTCAGAATCAAGCTCACGTTGGAACGAGTTCAACGCTACCGCGCCCAGTGGCTTGTCATCGTTCACTTTGCGTAGACCGTCGTTGGTCAGTAGGTAGTTTTCAATGAACTCAACCGCAAGGTCTTTGTTTGGTGACGCTGTGCTGATACCTGCAGTCAATACACCAACGAATGGCTTAGACGATTGACCTTGGAATTTAGGTAGTGTGGCTACGCCGTAGTTGATGCCTGACTTCTCAACGTTACCCCATGCCCAAGGACCGTTGATGGTCATCGCAACATTACCTTGGTTAAACGCAGACTCAGACACAGAGTAATCCATATCAGAAGAGATCACGCCTTTGTCGACTAGGCCTTTAACAAAGTTCATCGCGTCTTTTACGCCTTCGTTCGCGATACCCGCGTCTTTCACGTCGTAACCCGCTGAACCGTATTTGAATGCGTAACCGCCATCAGCCGCCATAAGTGGCCATGTGAAGTACGGTTCTTTTAGGTTCCACATGATCGCTTTCTTGCCGTTTTTCTTCAGCTCAGCGTCTAGTGCTTCCACTTCTTCCCACGTTTTTGGTGGGTTAGGAACCAAATCTTTGTTGTAGATAAGAGACAATGACTCAACGGCGATTGGGTAACCGATAAGTTTACCGTCGTACTTCACTGCATCCCACGCGAAATCAACGATGCCGTCTTTGATTGCTTGGGAAGGCTTGATTTCAGCAAGAAGACCCGCTTCTGCGTAACCACCAAAGCGGTCGTGCGCCCAAAACACAATATCAGGGCCATCGCCAGTAGAAGCCGTTTGAGGGAACTTGTCTTGCAGTGCATCTGGGTGAGCGACGGTCACCTTGATACCCGTATCCTCTTCAAACTTTTTACCAACTTCAGCAAGTCCGTTATAACCTTTATCGCCGTTGATCCAGATGGTAAGTTGACCTTCTTCGATAGCAGCACTTGCACCGAATGAGCCAAGAGCAACAAGAGTACCGAGTGCTACTGCGCTTAGGGCGTTTTTCATGTTCATATCCTTTTTATATTTGTGTTGTAGGGCGTCACCAGAGGATTCGCCGTATTTCGACATATATTTTTAGCCATCGTGACAAGTAACTCATCCTCCTGCTCCCTACGCCCTCCGTATTATGGCCTATTTTCGTGATCACCATCGACGAAGGTTGGCGACCCAAATCACAAAACCAGCCAGTAATGTGATCAGATTCATGCTTACCGCAAGCAATAATTTGAACTCGATCTCGCTACGCCTTTTCCTCCCCCCTAAGCCTCCTCCCCCTCTACTCCCCCTACAATTAATTGTGTCGGGAGGATGTCGGCGTGATCGGTTTCTCGCAAACTACAGACATCCAAGAGTGGATGGTAAGAACCCTTTCCAGCGACGTGTTTTTACGCAATAGCTGGTTGCAATGCCGCAGGGTTTGCTGTGATGGTGCAAGCACGTGATTGTTCAGGAAACTGATTTGATACGGGGGAGACGCTTGTTTCACACGGGGGAAGCAAACCTTAATTGGCTTGATGGGTGATGTGAGCGACTCCGTCACCCATTTTTTCTTACACTCAAGTTCACCTTACCTGAATTCCTACTATTATTGCTTGCCAGATAATTCATATAATGTTGAGCAGTAAAACAAAAATATTGATCGAGGACGAGCTAGATGGCGAGTGTCACGTTAAAAAATGTATGTAAAGCTTACGGTGACGTACTTATTTCAAAGAACGTTGATTTGGAAATCCAAGAGGGCGAGTTTGTTGTCTTCGTGGGTCCATCAGGTTGTGGTAAATCCACCTTATTGCGTTGTATCGCCGGTTTAGAAGACATCACCTCCGGTGATCTGTACATCGGTGATGAGCGAATGAACGAGGTTGAACCTTCTAAGCGCGGCGTGGGCATGGTATTCCAGTCTTACGCGCTCTACCCACACTTAAACCTTTACGACAACATGTCTTTTGGTCTCAAACTGGCAAAAGCGAACAAAGCAGAAATTGATAAGCGCGTCGAGCACGCAGCAGAAATCCTGCAATTGAGCCACCTGTTAGAGCGCCAACCGAAAGCGCTTTCCGGTGGTCAGCGCCAACGCGTGGCCATTGGTCGTACGCTGGTCTCTCAGCCTAACGTGTTCTTGCTTGATGAACCGCTGTCTAACCTTGATGCCGCGCTGCGTGTTCAGATGCGCTCTGAGATTACCAAGTTGCAACGTAAGCTTGGCTGCACCATGATCTATGTAACGCACGACCAAGTCGAAGCGATGACCATGGCCGACAAGATTGTGGTCCTCGATGGTGGTTATGTATCGCAAGTTGGTCAACCACTTGAGCTTTACCATTACCCACAAAACCGTTTTGTCGCTGGCTTTATCGGCTCACCAAAAATGAACTTCATGAGCGTCTTTATCGAAGAAGTGGAAAAAGAGCGCGTGATGGTTCAACTTGCTAACGGCACCACATTCTGGATTCCAGTCGATGGGACGACCGTCAATCGAGGTGAGCGTATGTCACTAGGGGTTCGCCCTGAGCACTTGTTGCCTGCCGGTGAGGGTGACGCCGTGATTGAAGGTGAAGTCAACATCGTTGAGAAACTGGGTAACGAAACCCAAGTCTACATGCACATCGACGCTGCGGATGCGGACATGATTTACCGTCAACCAGACACGTTGGATGTTGATCCGGGAGATACCATAGCGGTTGGCATCCCTGCGCATCGCTGCCATCTGTTCCACAGTGATGGCCGAGCCTGTCGCCGTCTTCACCAAGAAGCGGGTGTCGCGCTCCCTAGCGCTTAAAACCGAGATACCGTTTATTGTCCTTCTGCCCAGCCTTCATCGCTGGGCTTTTTTATGCCTGCCTCACATCTTCTAACCCATTAATCTACAATATTGCAAGTAATTTCATATATTCTTATTGTGGGTATTATACTTACTCAGTTGTATGACTATACTGTTCAATAGTTGGCTAGTGAGAAGAATAAAATGGAAAAGCAAGTTTCCGACATCCGTCGGACTCTGTTGTGTATCATCGCGATTGCAATGGGGCTCAACCTATTGTTGGTCGCGTATGTCACCACGCAGTACGGCGCACTCAAACGTGTTGAAGCGATGGTGGTCGAACAGACGCCTCAGCATTTCGATATGGCCCGTAAGCTCACCGAGATAGAAAGCAGCATTGGTTACCTTGGCTTCATCCACCACTTTAAAAACTACGTCCTCAGACGCGATGACAGCTACTATCACGCGGCCATTGCCAGTTACGAGCAATCACATCAGTTGCTCAGTGAACTGGCGAAGATGCAAACCAGCAACGACCTCTCAACCGAAATTCAGATCCTCTCCAACACCTTAAATGAATACAAAGCCAAACTCGATCTCGCCCGCTCGCTGCCCTATACCCTAACCAGTGCGGAAGTGGATGAGATCGTCGCGGTGAATGATATCGCAGCGGCGACCGCACTAAAATCAATGCAAGACTCACTGGAACCTCACTTAGCCAAAACTGCTGTCGAGGCAGAGAAGGATGTCTATCAATCCATTCGCTACACGTTAGCCTTCAACATGCTGATGATCCCCATCATATTGGGCGCAAGCTTGTATATCTTTAAGACTTCTCGACGCTCGTATCGTTTGGCTCATGAACTCAATGCGATCTTTGATGTGTCGCCTGATGGAATGCTCTACATTGAAGACAACGGCCAAATCCTCTACGCCAACAAGAAGGCTTGCCAGCTGTTTCAATACAGTTTTGAAGAGCTCACCCAGCGTAAAGTCGAAGATTTAGTTTCGCCCGAGCTAAGAGAGAAACACAAGCAATACCGTATCGACTTTATGAACAAAGCCAAACATCGCCGCATGGAGCAGCACCGATCAAACATTCAGGGGATGTCCAAGACGGGCAAGCAGTTGGATTTGGCAGTGGCGATTGCCTCTGGCAGTGACATTAACCAGAACCGAGCCGTGTGTATCGTCCGAGACTTGCAACCAACGCTCGACCTCAAGCAGCGCGCCGAAAAAGATCACCTCACTCAACTCTACAACCGCAGTGTGATGGACGATATGTTGCGCAAAGAGCTACAAAGAAGTCACCGCACTTGCGACCCTCTCTCCGTGTTTTTGATTGATTTGGATAATTTCAAAGCGGTCAACGACCACAAGGGGCACGGAGTGGGCGATCAAGTCCTCAGACAAACCGCGCAATTTCTTCTCAATCATACTCGCGCCTATGACCATGTAGGCCGCTGGGGTGGCGATGAGTTTATTGTCCTTTGCCCGAACTTAACGCCGGCAGACGGTAAGCACTACGCTGAGAGACTACGTGACGCGTTTACCCAGCTTGAGTTCAGTCAGCACCATGACATTACGCTGAGTATCGGTATTGTCACGTCCGATGAGCAGACCCATTACAACTCGAAAAACCTGTTTACCGCAGCGGACAACGCGCTCTACCGTTCCAAAAACGAGGGCAAAAATCGCGTCTACCACATAGAAGATGCCGCAGGTTGGCTGACCAAATGACAAACGAAAGGCGCCTATTGGCGCCTTTCATCTTATATCCCCTAGCTGCGTTTTACTCGCTATCACGCGGCTCTATCGGTTCTTGAGACTTATCCACTGCCACATAGCCGTACTCTTCAATGCGTTTTTTCGCCGCGCTGCTGGTGAGATAGTCGACAAAGGCTTGGCTCTCGTCATCAATCGATTCCGTCTTGTACAAAATGATGAAAGGACGAGCCAGCTCATATTGGCCACTGGCAATATTGTCGTTGTTGGATTCAGTGCCTTCAAACTGAATCGCTTTGACCGAGTTATCAATCGATCCCGTCGAAATAAAACCAATCGCCTGTTTATTGTGGTTAACGATGGTTTTCACCATGCTATTGCTGTTCACCACCAAGTTGTTCGGGCTGATATCAGACACCAAACGGCCTTTGATCACTCTTGTAAGGCCAAGGAGACTTTCAAAACTGTAACGCGAACCTGACGAATCTTCTCGGGTCACCACTGCAATGCGTTGATCCGGGCCACCGACATCTTTCCAGTTGGTGATCTTGCCTTTGTAGATATCAAACAACTGATCGCGCGTGACGTTTTTCACTGGGTTCGCTTGGTTGACTACGACCGCTAAGCCGTCATAGGCGATGGTTAATACAGACAACGACGCGTCGAGCTCACTTTCCGTCAAATAGCGCGAACTCATCCCCAAATCGGCCACGCCTTTTTTCACTAGCGTGATCCCAGCGGTCGAACCGACACCTTGCACCGCAATGTAAGTTTCGGGGTGGGCTTTGTTGTAATCCTCTGCCAAAACATCCATGACACGCGCGACAGAAGTCGAGCCAGAAATATTGACCTCAGCAGACCACGCAGAAAAGGCCACGACTGTTGACATCAAAGTGGTCAACGCAATGCGAAACATAACTTTCTCCAAACAATTAGGCAGATAACAGCCGCTATCATATTTCGATAAGATGACAATTTTGTGAAAATCGATTCAGGCGCACTGTATTCGTAATCGGTCTATGCTTAAGTACTTACTACACAGAGTGCGCATGCATGAGACTTCACGTCATGGAGTGAGAATGGGACTAGTCAGTTTGCTACAAAAACAAGCCCAAAGGCGCGCGGAAATGATCTGTAAGCATCGCAATCAAAGCTTACCCGCTGAATTTGGCAAAGCCAGCTATGAAATGGCTGGGCAAGGTGTGGTGTTCATCAAACAATTCTTTTTACTCGATTCCAACCACTGCGAATACATGTCACCGGTAGCGAAAGTGGATTGGAATGACGACCTCGGCGCTTGGCAGCTCTTTATGCTGTCACAGGAAGACTCTGACCAAGAGAGTTGGACTCCCTACCCCTATCTTCCCCCTAGCCTCGACCTCACCGCCATCATGCGAGAAGTCGATAAAGATCCTAAAGCCGTATTTTGGGACTAAAAAAGGGAGCCGAGGCTCCCTTAACAACACGTATCTTGCTCTTTGGGTTTACGACGCCGGGCTCTCTTGCGTTTCAGGCGCAGCGACCACATCCGCAAAGACTTGAGTCGGTTTGGCAACCAGGCTTCGCGTCTCCTGGTTCACCTCATTGAGCACCACTTCAAGCACATCGCCCAATCGATAAATCACCTCGTTGTCGATGCTCACTGTGCCTTGTTCGCCATCGCACGCGAGGCGCTCTTTGTTGGCGAGAATCAATGAGCCTGGAATAAACGCTGCTGCGCCATTTTCTAGTAGTCTCACGCGTAGCCCAGCGCGAGAAACATCGAAGATCTCTGCATGGAAAGGCGTCGCTTTTTCCACCTCTGACGCCAGTGTGCGCGCATACAACCAATCACCCACATTACGCTCAGCAATTTTATGATGCTTACGGTGCAGCGCAAGCTCTTCACCCACGGTTTCGTCTGCCATTTGTACCGGCGCTTTCCCTAAGATGTGAGCCTTAAGCATACGATGGTTAATCATGTCGCCGTACTTACGAATCGGTGAGGTCCACGTGGCGTATAAGTTTAAGCCCATCGCATAGTGCGGAAGAGGTTGATTGCCAATTTCGCTGTAAGCTTGGTATTTACGAATGCGGTTATCTAGGTAAGAGGTCTCTTGTGCCGCCAACCAGCGACGCAACTCAGCAAAACCTTCTAAGGTCGCAATAGACTCTGCCGTAAAGGGTAGCTCACCTTCTGGGTTAACCAAGTTTACCACGTCCGCGATCTTCTCTGGCTTGAAGCCGGCGTGGGTGTTGAATACACCTGAATCAAAACTCGCTTGCAGCGTTCGACCCGCACAAATATTGGCGGTGATCATCGCTTCTTCTACCAAACGGTTCGCGCAGCGGCGCATATCCGCATGAATGGCAACCACATCGTTGTCTTCACTCAATTCGAAGCGATAGTCAGGACGGTCGGGGAACACAACCGCGTGCGTCTCACGCCATTGCGCACGTGCCAATGAGAACTGGTAGAGATCTTGAACCACTTGCGCAATGGTCTCATCCGGTTGCCAATTGTTGCAGTGGCCGGTCTCTAACCAATCAGATAGCTGGTCATACACCAAACGCGCATGAGACTGAATGTGCGCGGCAAAGAACTGAATGTCATCACCGATCACGCCATCTTTACTTACCGTCACACGACAGCACAGCGCCGGGCGCTGCTCACCTTCAATCAAAGAGCAGAGATCATCGGCAAGATCACGCGGCAACATTGGGATGTTGCGCCCAGGCAAGTAAATGGTAAAACCACGCTCACGCGCGACTTTATCCATGTCACTATCTGGAGTGATGTACGCGGTAGGATCGGCAATCGCGATCGTCAGTTCAAAATCGCCCGATTCCGTTTTCTTCGCGTACAACGCATCGTCCATATCTTTGGTCGACGCGCCATCAATCGTCACAAACGGAACGTCAGTCATATCGACACGCTCAAGGTCAGCGTCGTCTTTGAGTTCCCAGTGGTCGATACCTGCTGGCTCACTGTTGGGCAAGTCATTTTGCGCTAACGTCACCCACCACGGCGCAATTTTGTCGTCTGCATCGGTGATTTTTTGTGAGATTTCAACAAAAAAGCCATTGTCACCCTTGAGCGGATGACGAATTAAGTGAGCAACAACCCAGTCGCCCTCTTTCAAATCATCGCTTTTAATGCCTTTACGCGTTTTCGCTTTCAGAGACAACTTTTTCAGCTGAGGATGATCCGGCGCAACGTTCAGTTTTCCTTTGAACCATTTCACACGGCCGATGAAGCGCGTTAAGCCCTGATCCAATAGCTCTTCCGGTTCAGCGACTTCGCGCTCTTTTTCAGTACGAATGATGGCTTTGACTTTATCCCCATGCAGACATTTTTTCATGTACGGTGGTGGAATAAAGAAGCTGGTCTTGCTGTCGACTTCGAGAAAGCCGAACCCTTTCTCGGTGGCTTTAATCGTGCCTTCTTTTTTCGGAAGGGTTTCTTGGATTTGCTGCTTGAGCTGAGCGAGTAGCGGATTGTCTTGGAACATGGATACATTTCTAAGCAAAAAAATTGCGCACACTATAACATTGCCGCCTCGACCAAACCACCTCACGCCGATGACAAGCGAGCAAAAGCCGCGCAAAGCGCTGAAAAAGGCAGCGAAGATGACGCTTTCATGAACACCCAGTTCAGTTTTGAGAATTTTTTGTGATGAAACTCAAGTTTTTCTGGCTTTTGTTATGTTTTTCAGGAATAATTCGCACCCTTGTTTACGTCCCTAGTGGCTTGATGCGATTTACGACTCATCCGCATCTGAACGGAATCAGCTCTTTCTGGATTGATATTGGAATTGGTAGAGCTCATGGGACCTTTAGTTGAATTAATATAGTAGGATCCCAATGACAGATTCTGTAATCAAGTTTAGTGACTTGTCACTGAACGACGCCATCCTATCCGCTCTAGACGGAATGGGCTTTGTATCTCCAACTCCTATCCAAGCAGCAGCAATCCCTCACCTGATGGAAGGCTCTGACGCACTAGGTAAAGCACAAACCGGTACCGGTAAAACAGCGGCTTTCTCTCTACCTTTGTTGAACAAACTTGACCTTGCTCAGCGCAAGCCTCAAGCGATCGTTCTTGCTCCTACCCGTGAACTGGCTATCCAGGTTGCAGCGGAAGTGAAAAACCTCGGTAAAAACATCCAAGGTCTAAAGGTATTGGAAATCTACGGTGGTACGTCCATCGTTGACCAAATGCGAGCGCTTAAAAATGGCGCGCACATCATCGTCGGTACTCCAGGTCGTGTTCAAGATCTGATTAACCGCGACCGTCTGCACCTCGATGAAGTACACACCTTTGTCCTTGATGAAGCAGATGAAATGCTCAACATGGGCTTTGTTGACGATGTAACAGCGATCATGGAGCACGCGCCTTCATCTGCACAGCGCGTTCTTTTCTCTGCGACTATGCCTCCAATGTTGAAAAACATCGTTGAGCGTTTCCTTCGTGAGCCTGTGATGATCGACGTCGCGGGTAAGAACCACACCGTTGATAAAGTAGAGCAGCAATTCTGGGTCGTGAAAGGCGTAGAAAAAGACGAAGCGATGTCTCGCATGCTTGAAACAGAAGAGACAGATGCCTCTATCGTGTTCGTTCGTACTCGTCAAGATACTGAGCGCTTGGCTGACTGGCTATCTGCACGTGGCTTTAAAGCGGCGGCACTGCACGGTGACATCCCTCAATCATTGCGTGAGCGCACGGTAGATCACATCAAACAAGGTGTGATTGATATTCTGGTTGCGACCGACGTTGTCGCTCGTGGTCTTGATGTACCACGTATCACACACGTATTTAACTACGACATCCCATTCGATGTTGAGTCCTACATCCACCGTATCGGCCGTACTGGCCGTGCTGGACGTAAAGGTAAAGCGATCCTGCTTGTGCGTACTAACCAAATGCGCATGCTACGCACCATCGAGCGCGTGACTAAATCTTCTATGGAAGAGATTCAACTGCCACTGCGTGACCAAGTTGCCCAAGCGCGCCTTGTAAAACTTGGTGAAGAACTTGCTGGTGAGAAAGAGCACAAGTCTCTAGACAAATTTGCGGAACTGGTTGAACAGCTTCAAACCACGCTAGAGATTGACGCAAGCACGCTAGCGGCTATCTTACTGAAACGTCAGCAAGGTAAACGCCCGCTATTCTACATTGGTGAAGACCCAATGGTTGAAGCGATTGAGCGTGACAAGCAACGTCGTAAAGAGCGCCGTGAAGGTGGCCGTGATGGTCGTCGCGAAGGTGGTCGTGAGCGCAACTTTAACACCCAAGATTGGGATACTTACCAATTGCAAGTGGGTCGCGAGCAAGGCGTACAAGTGAAAGACATCGTTGGCGCATTGGCGAACGAGTTGGGTCTAACTAAAGGCTCTATCGGTGCGATCAAGCTAGCTCAAGGCGAAACGTACGTTCAGTTGCCAAAAGCGATGTCTTCTGACACGGCAAGCAAACTTCGCAAGCTGCGTATTCGTCAGAAGCAAGTGGATGCAGTGGTCTGTGATTTTGACGACTTCCGCGAGCCTCGTGGACGTCGTGACGGTGGTCGCCGTGAAGGCGGACGTCGCGAAGGTGGCTTTGGTGGTCACCGTGGTCGTGATGGCAACCGCGAAGGTGGTTACCGTGGCAACCGTGAAGGTGGTCGTGGTCATCGCGAAGGTGGCCGTGATGGCGAGCGTCGCTTCGACCGTAACCGTGGTGGTGATCACCGTGGTAACTACCGTGGCGAACGCGGTCATGGTAAAGCACGTCACTCTGAAGCTTAATCTTCATTGGTTAAATAAGAAAAAGGTACGCATTGCGTACCTTTTTTTGTGTCTTTTGTTGTTGGGATTGGACCGTTTGAATCGGCAATCAGGCCGTTCGACCAAAAATATACTTATCCATCATGGCCACCATTTTGCCAATTTCTGGTTTCGTAATGGTGTCATTCGCGCCAAGTGCCAGTGCTTTTGCTCGGTTGTCCTCACTCATCAAAGAAGAGAACATCACGATGGGGATCGATTGATACGCTTCGCTCTCTCGAAGGCGTTTAACTAAGTGCATGCCATCCATACGAGGCATCTCTACATCCGTCACCACACCATCGATCAACTCGCTGACCGGTAAGTTTTCCTCTTTCGCCACTTCAATCAAATTCATCAGCTTGTCGTGTGCTTCACCACCATCTTTACAAGCAATGATGTTGTAGCCAGATGAACTCAAGGTATCTTGGATTAGAGAGCGGATAAAAGCAGAGTCATCGACCACCATGATGGTTTTGCCATTACGCTTGGTGATCATCCGTTGGTTCATATCGACGCTCTTATCTTCTTTCACGTCGTACTTATCCATGGACAATTCTGGGTTGATGTCGGCAATGATTTTTTCGAAGTCGAGGATCATGATGAGGTTGCCATCTTTACGGACCACCGCAACAACGCAGTCTTGTTCGCCCGCTTCTAAAAACTGGCTTGGTGACTCCACGTCATTCCACGAAATACGGTGAATGCGACTGATACTGTCAATCAAAAACCCATTGGTCATATTGTTGAAGTCAGTGACAATAACAAACTTTCGAGCGAGATCTGGGTTGGTCGGAACACCGAGCCAGCCAGCCAAATCCACCAGCGGGGTCAAAATATCACGTGATGAAAATACGCCCACCATATGCGGCTGTGCGTTGGGGTAATCGGTGGTTTCCGGCACCTGAATCACTTCGCGTACTTTGGCGACGTTGATACCGTAATAACACGTTTTGGTTTTACCATTTGGGAGCTGTTTTTCTAAATGAAATTCAATGATTTCCAGCTCATTGGTACCGCTCTCAGTGAGTATCGTACTGCTAGATACGCTCATAATGACTTATTGCCTGCTCTCAACTTGAAGATATACGCCTTTTTAACCGCTATTCACGCTTTTGTAAATTGCCACCCCGTAGGTTCGGTGTAGGAATAACCAAGTTTGCGTCGATTCCGTGACGAATAGCGAGGTCTGTGCGTTGTGGTACTTTTAGTGTAGACAGGATTGTCAGCATGATCACTGAAAAATCATCACGCTAATCAATCCGAATCTGCCCGATTAAAAAGTCGGCACTATGAGAGCGACAACTTTTTCACCGTGTGACGCTCGACCAAGGTCGGCTCTAGTTGCACGACTTGGCTCTCCTCGACGCTGTTTTCAAGACGCTGCAATAGTGCCTCGACCGCCGCTTTGCCGAGTCGATACTTAGGTTGATGGATGGTGGTTAAGGCGGGAGTCATAAAGCGCGCGATATGAATGTCGTCATACCCGATGATAGAGAGCTGATCCGGAATTTTGATCCCTAACTCGGCCGCAGCGTTGATCACGCCAAGTGCCATCATGTCATTGCAGACAAAAATCGCACTGGGCAGCGGCCCTTTCTCAACCATCTTATGCAGTGCGTTGTAACCGCCTTCACACTCAAAGTCCCCTTCGATGATCCAGTTCGCTTTGAACTCATTGCCCGCTTCGTTCATCGCGCGTTTATACCCTTCGTAGCGCATCTGCGCTTGGTGTTTTGCCAGTGGCCCGGTGATACACCCAACCTGAGTATGGCCACAATCAATCAAATATTTCGCCGCTAAATAGCCGCCGCGCAAAGAGTTGTCTTGAATCTTGTCGCTGGTAAACAGCATCGGGCCCCAATCCATAACGACAACGGGGATGTCTGGGTATTTGTCAAAGATATCGATGCGCTCGCCTTCAAGCGACGAGCACATCAAAATCAGCCCATCGACACGCTTTTGCAGCAGAGTATTGATGGATTGACGCATCCGCTCATGATCGCCTTCGGTGTTACACAAGATCAGGTTATAGCCTTGATGATAACAGCTGCGCTCTACGCCCTTGACCACCTCACCAAAAAATGGGTTCGTCGAGGTCGTCACCAGCATACCGATGGTGTTGGTACGATTGACTTTAAGACTGCGCGCAAGCGCCGATGGCGTGTAATTGAGCTGAGAAGCGGCTTGATTAACGCGCTCGGAGATCGCTTCACTCACAAAACGCGATTGGTTGATCACATGGCTAACCGTAGAGGTTGAGACCCCTGCCAGTTTGGCAATATCTTTCATGGTCGCCATATCATCGTCTCCTTACTACAGCGATATTATGGCTGCCGACCCGGCAGCCATCTAGACAAGCTAGACTCGCTCAGCAAGAAACGCTTCCACTTCTTGACGACTAGGAATAGACGTTTGCGCGCCAAACCGTGTCACGGAGAGCGCCGCCGCTGCATGAGCGAACCTAATCGAAGATTCTAGAGGCAAATCCTCTAATAAGCCAGTGACCAAGGCCCCATTAAAGGTATCCCCTGCGGCTGTGGTATCCACGGCCTCAATACGAAAACCTGGGATAAGTTCCCCCCGTCCATTTTGACTGAGCCATACGCCCTTAGCGCCCAGCGTAATTAACACGATCTCAATACCTTTCTGGTGCAAAGCATTCGCGGCTTGCTGCGCTGAGGCATCATCGGTCACCGTGATACCCGTCAGAACTTGCGCTTCGGTCTCATTTGGGGTGATGACATCCACACACGCCAGCAACTCATCGCTGAGCATCTGCGCAGGGGCTGGGTTTAAAATGACATTGGTACGCGCTTCTTTGGCAATGCGGGCGGCTTTCTCAATGCCGCACATCGGGGTTTCCAATTGCATTAATAGATAGTGAGCTTGACGAATCGCTTGGCAATCTTCGTTGTCTATCGCCTCCGCAATCAGCTTCGCATTCGCCTCCGCTGAGATGCAAATGCTGTTTTCACCGCTGTCAGCCACTTGGATCATTGCAATCCCAGTCGGACAGTTAGGTTGCATTTTTACGCCAGAGATGGTGATTTTATCCAACTTAAAACTCTCACGGATATTGATGCCAAACGCATCATCGCCGACACATGCGATAAATCCGACATCCGCATTGAGCCGAGCGGCCGCTACCGCTTGGTTGGCGCCCTTGCCACCAGGAATGACTTGATAATGTCGACCGTGCAGCGTCTCACCTGGACGCGGGAAAGAAGGCACCTGAAGAACATGGTCAGCGTTAACACTACCCAATACCACTAACTTATTCATAGAAAATTCCTCGGTTCGAGTGAACCTTGTTTCGAGTTACGCTAAATACCTTTTCACTCACAAGGATGACTCTCGCTCGGTTTTATCAAGACTAAGCCTTGTGAGTGCAAAGGTATTCGCCCTCCTACTCCCCTTCAGGCAAAGGAAGTAGGAAGGCACGCACGATCACCATGCGTTATTTCATGACGTGATTACTTAGTTACCACTTTCAACGGTACTGGGATGTAAGCTTCAACACTTTCACCTTTCAGCACTTTCGCTGCGGTCTCGATGCCCAATGCACCAATCAGATCCGGTTGCTGAGCAATGGTTGCCGCCAATTTGCCACGGTTAACCGCTGCAATACCGTCGTCTGTGCCATCAAAACCAACGATCATCACCTCTTTACCCGATGCTTCGACCGCGCGCAGTGCACCCAGTGCCATCTCATCGTTTTGGGCGAAGACGGCTTGCACATCTGGGTTTGCTGCCAGCAAGTTTTCCATTACGTTCAAACCTTTAGTACGGTCGAAATCCGCTGGCTGACTGGCCAACAGTTCCATTTCGCTGCCTTTCACCGCGTTCATGAAACCCTCACCACGCTCGCGCGCTGCAGAAGTACCTGCGATACCTTCAAGCTGAATCACTTTGGCTTTCATGCCCACTTTTTCGACGATGTAGTTACCCGCAAGCTCGCCCCCTACAACGTTATCTGACGCAATGTGACTGACAACTTCACCACGGCTTGCACCGCGGTCAAGCGTAAGCACAGGGATATTGCTGCGGTTGGCCATACGAATCGCGTTCGATACCGCATCAGAATCGGTTGGGTTGATTAAGATCGCTTTCACGCCACGTACTGTAAGATCTTCCACGTTGGAGAGCTCTTTACTTGGGTCATTTTGCGAGTCCAGAACGATCAGTTCATAACCCAACTCTTTTGCCTTCGCTTGTGCACCATCTTTCATGGTGACAAAAAATGGGTTATTCAACGTTGAGAGGACAATCGCCATTGTGTCTTGCGCATGAGCGGCAACAGACACAGTGGATGACAGCAGAGCAGCAGAGATAAGAGTTGCTAGTTTTTTCATTGTTTTAGTCCTTTATGTAGGGGGAGACTCGAAGTGTGACCACGACGAGTCAGAGTTAACCTAATTACTTGTTTTTGTTATCGACCAGTACCGCAAGTAGAATCACTACGGCCTTGGCGATCATTTGGTAGTAAGAGGAGACATCGAGCAAGTTCAGCGCATTGTTCAAGAAACCAATGATCAGCGCGCCAATCAAGGTGCCCATGATTCGCCCTTTACCACCCATTAAGCTGGTACCACCTAATACCACCGCTGCGATGGCATCCAGCTCATAGCCCATACCTGCCGTCGGTTGCGCTGACGACAAGCGAGAAGTGATGATGATCCCTGCCAGTGCCGCCAACAGACCACAGATGGCGTACACTCCGATTTTCACTCGGTCGACGTTAATGCCCGATAAACGTGTGGCCGACTCATTACCGCCCAGCGCGTAGACGTAACGACCAAAACGAGTGTGATTGAGTAGATACCACGCCGCTGCAAATACCACGACCATCAACCAGACAGGAACAGGGATCCCTAAGGCGTAGCCGGTACCAAACCAAGCGAACGCATCGGCGGTATCGGTAAAGCCGGTTGAAATAGGGCGACCATCGGTGTACACCATAGTGACGCCACGCAAAAGAGTCATGGTGACCAAGGTTGCGATAAACGCCTGCACCTTACCTTTGGCAATGATGATCCCACTGATCGCGCCCAGCGCCGCCCCCGCCAGCAGTGCGGTTGGCACGGCGACAAGGACCGGAACTTCCAGTGCAATCATGCTCGCGGCAAAAGCACCACATAAGGCCAGCACAGAGCCGACGCTCAAATCGATGCCCGCGGTTAAAATCACCAGCGTCATCCCCACCGCAATGATCGCATTGACCGAGGTTTGGCGAAGAATATTTAAAATGTTATCAAGGGTGAAAAAGTTCGGGTTTAAGAACGACACCACGACAATCAAAAACAGCAGGGCAATCAAAGATTTCTGTTCGATTAACCACTCTTTGCTCAGCAGCTTTTTGCTGTGGCTTGGGTTCGCTTTAGTTAGGGTTTTGCTGCTCATGCTGCATCCTCAATACGCTTTTTACCGACGGCACACGCCAGTAGTGTTTCCTGGTCTGCCTCTTTGGCATCAAATTCGCCGCTAATTCGGCCCTCGTGCATCACTAAAATGCGATCACTCATTCCGAGCACTTCTGGCATTTCCGACGACACTAAGATGATGCTCATCCCATCGGCTTTAAATTTATTAATCAGTTGGTAGATCTCTTTCTTGGCGCCGACATCCACGCCGCGTGTTGGCTCATCGAGAATCAGCACTTTAGGCTTGGTCATCAAGCCTTTCGCAATCGCTACTTTTTGCTGATTGCCCCCCGATAAGTTGCCAATGATCTGCTCTCGACTTGGCGTCTTGATGTTAAACAGACGAATAAAATCATCGACGGCAATCACTTCATCGCTATGCTGAATACGCCCGCCCTTGGTGAGCTTATCCAGTGAACAGAGCGACATGTTCTCTTTGACAGAAAGCCCAAGCACCAGTCCATCGCCTTTACGATCTTCAGAGATATAGGCAATACCATTCGCCAGCGCATCTTGTGGGTTTTCTGGATTGACCGTTTTGCCATTGAGATTGATCACACCGCGCTCACTTGGCAGCGCACCGTAGATCACTTTCATCAGCTCGGTACGTCCAGCGCCCATCAGGCCAGAAACGCCCAAGATTTCACCTTGGTTTAAGGTAAAGCTGACATCTGAAACGCCCGATCCGGTCAGGCCAATCACTTCCAAACAGACCTTGCCATGCGTGACCGCGATGCGTGGGTACTGCTCGTCCAATTTGCGTCCGACCATCATCTCAATCAGGCCATCTTCATCGGTATCAGACACCGGACATTCACCAATGAACTTGCCATCACGCAGCACGGTAATGTCATCACAAATCTGGAAAATTTCCTTGAGGCGATGGGAGATATAGACAATGCCGCAACCCTGATCGCGCAGTTCATTGATCACCGCAAACAGCGATTCCGTTTCGGTATCGGTCAAGGCATCGGTCGGTTCATCCATAATGATGACTTTGGATTCGAATGAGAGCGCCTTGGCGATTTCCACCATTTGCTGCTCACCCAAACTCAACTCACCCAACAACTGCTTCGAGCTGTGTTGCACGTTCAAGCGGCGCAACAATTTATCCGCTTCCGCGTACATGGTGTCCCACTGAATACGCCCCAACGCAGAGGTAAATTCGCGACCTAAGAAGATGTTTTCCGCAATCGTCAACTCAGGGATCAGGTTCAGCTCTTGGTGAATAATGCTGATGCCTGCTTGTTGTGAGTCCCTTGGTCCTTTAAAAGCCGCGGGTTGGCCCTGATAGTGGATGGTTCCGCTATCTTTGGTGTAGATGCCGGTCAGGACTTTCATCAAGGTTGATTTGCCTGCTCCGTTCTCCCCCATCAGCGCCATCACTCGGCCTGGGTACACATTGAGACTGGCGCTATCTAGGGCTTTGACCCCAGGAAACGCTTTGTCGATGTCACTCAGTTGTAAGATAGCTTGAGACATAATTGTTCCTGTCTTTATGCAGCGTCACCGCGTAACACGATGTCGCCAACGTCATGATGGTTAAAACACGACGCCCGATTGGAAGATAACATTGGCATACGGTGTACATTCGCCCGTACGCACAATCGCACGACTGCGCTCGCTACGCTGTTTAAACGCTTCATGAGAGAGGGTGTGCACTTCGATTGTCTTACCTGACGTGCGACGCTCCTCATCGATCAACGCCATCAATGCTTGATGATGCTCAGGGCTGACTTCGGCAAACTCTTGCGCCACGATCACTCCTTCAATCTGCGCTTCACTTAGCCAGACACGCACCGTATCTAAAAAGCTGGGCACGCCATAAGTCAGCGCCAAATCGATGCGCTGCACCGACTCTGGAATAGGCAAACCGGCATCACACACGGTGATTTCATCGGTATGGCCGAGTGTCGCCGCTAGGTGGGACAACTCCGCATTCAGTAGGGAACTTTTTTTCATGTAGGGAACCTTTTTCTCGTTCATCGTTTCGCTGGCCGTGGGCTTCTCTTACCGGAAACAGCGCGATCACATCGCGTTAATACCCCCTGCCGCTGATTGAAGCGCTGTTTAAAACACCTTGCTTTAATCAACCTTGTAAACGCCATCGAAACGTTTCGATGAGATAATAGAACGCTCAGTGATGAATGCGATACCTCTGCGTTGAGAGTGTGAGAATGATCGATAGAAACAAGCAACACGCCAACAAAAAAGTGATCGCATTCACTTTCAAGACTGTCGGATCAGACACGTTTTATCGATGCGGTGAATAGATAAGTATAAAAAGTGACCCAGAATAAAAGAGAAAAGGCGCGACCCATCGTTGACTCACATCAATGACTGGCCGCGCCCTAATGAGAGGGGAATACGTTTAAACGCGCTCCTCAAGTGCAATGTTGTTGTTTGCCCAAAGTAACGCTTGCAAACGGTTTTTTGCGTTGATTTTCTTGAAGATATTGTGCAAGTGGGTCTTCACTGTGTTCTCACTGACGAACAGTTCATCGGCGATCTGTAAGTTAGACGCCCCATGCCCAAGCAGACGCATGATCTCTTTTTCTCGCTTGGTCAAACTGGCGTAGGATTGCGACGTGGTCACGGTGTTAGCACAGCGAAAGTGTTCGATGTAATCCTGGGCCAGTTTACGAGACAGCCACATCTCATCTTGCATGATCTTTTCCATGCCTTTGAGAAGCAGCGATAAATCGTCATCGTTATAAAACACGCCCACCAAGTTGCGCCACTTGAAGAGTTGCGTAGAAGGCACCTCTTGTGGGCAGTTAATCACGATCTCACGCGAAACATGGTCATTGTTCGTTTTTGCTTGGCTGTACAGTTCAAACTTTTCTTCGTCGATGTACTGAAAATCGAAGAGTACAAAATCACCTAACAAGCTGCTATCGAAGTGTCCCGACTGCAAATCTTCCATGGTGACAATGTTCACTTTGAGGTGTAATCCCTGCTCAAGAGAATCTCGAAACAGTTTTGATTGCATACTTACGTCTGATAAAAGCGTAATTTGGTAGTGATGTCCATTTGTCATAGCAATAGTCCTAGCTCAACCCATTCACAATTTAAAACTATCGTTTAGCTCAGATTAGTCAACGTGGTTGATTGAGACATCCCTCAAGTTTTATACGCAATTACTCGAATATTCAGATGTTTATATTGATTATCTCATTTTTAAGAATCGAAACAGATCGATTTTAACCTTGTGATCCGTCTCTCAACTGCCATTTCAGCGTGCCAGAAAGTAGCAATAAGACAAAAAAGAGTAGACCTGAGCTCCCTCCACCACCGCCACTTGATGGAGAGGACGTCGTTTCAGTGCTGTAGACCAAACGGCGCTGGCCATTGCTTGTCACCACATAGGTTTTTGGCGTTTCTTGCCCGTTAATGACCCGCTCGATCCAATCCTGATAATCGTACACATCGGTAAAAACCGAAGTCACACTCACCGATTGATCACCACACTGAGAAGGACCAAAACTGGTGATCCCTACCTGGATAAACTCAACGCCGTTGTCCCAATAGACAGGGCCACCGGAATCGCCACTGCACGTCGAGTTTCGATAGCCGGCTGAGGTCTCACCACTGAAACAGAGCTGTTTGCTGGTGATATTACTGCCAAACTCGCTACGGCAAGTGGCGGTGGAGACGTAGTCCAGCGTCGTATCTCGCGCTTGCGTGCCGCCATCTGCACCGCCTTCGATCAAGCCATGCCCGACGGCTTTAAAGGTATCGCTTTCACCAAAGCTATTGTTGACTGTTGAATTGATAAGATAGGTGTAGTCGCTCGCACTGACCGCCGTTTCGAGCTTGATGATGGCAATGTCATTTGGCCAAAGCGCCGCTTCACTGTTTTGGTAATTATCGGGGTAATAGAACTCGCTTGCGCGCGCTTGTTCTGCGTTGAGAAAATCATCCTCATCATCAAGGCCCGGCGCGACGACGGTGTAGAGCATTAAGTCATCATCACCATAAATGCAGTGCGCCGCCGTTAACACGTAACGACTGTTGATGAGCGTCGCGCCGCAAAATGAGGAAGGCTGATAGACGCTGTCCGTTTTATAAAACAAGCTGGCAAAGGTGGGGTAATCCGTTAAATCGGTCGTCGTGCCATTGACAATATACGGCGAGATTTCTGCGGCACTTACACAGGCGGTGGACGCCATCATCGCCCACCCTGCCATTTTCCATCGACCCATCATGCTCATCCCTCGCGACACTCTACTCAATAAGTTTAGTTTACGAGTGTCGCTTGTGAGAAGATCGACGCCGTTTATGCGTGACGACGTTGACCAAACAGAACAAGTGCCAATAAGGAGAAGAGGCCAAGGCTACCGCCGCCACCAGAAGAAGAGGTGGTTGTTGTATCTGACACGACATCTGCGCTATCAATCACCGTACCGCTGCTCGTTTGGTATAAAGTCCGTGTACCATTTGATGTGGTGACATAGTACTTGGCGGTCTCACCGCCACTGATCACCGACTGAATCCAACTATCGTAGTCATACACTTCCGTAAATACGGAAGAGTAGTCATAAGCCTTCGCTCCACACGTTTTGAATCCCCAACTGGTGATCCCAATTTGCACGTAGGCGGCCCCATTGTACCAAAACACTGGTCCACCGGAGTCCCCTTCGCATGTGGAGTTTTTGTAGTTACCGGACACTTCCCCATCAAAACAGAGCTGTTTGTCGGAAATGCTCGAATCGCAGGTCGAACTTGGTGAGATGATATCGAGAGAGGTAGCTTGGAGGTAGCCACTGCTGGATTTATTCCCCTCAATTAAACCGTGACCGATAGCGATAAAATTATCGCTCGATTTCGATTCAACATACGTATCGTTGGCTATGCTGTTGAGCGAAGCACTGTAGTCTGGATTACCACTGATGGTTGATTCAAGTTTTAAGATCGCGATGTCGTCTGGCCAAGGCGCGGAATCAACATAAGTGTCCGGATAATAGTACTCTTTCACTCGGTATTTATTGGACGTGCTCAAATAGTCGGCCGTATCTTGGAGTTGGGGAACCACCCAGTAGTGAAGCATCTCACTCTCGGCACCGTACACACAATGCGCAGCTGTCAGCACGTACTCAGCGTTGATGACCGTCGCGCCGCAGCGATAACCATAGTAGCTGTCATCATCAAAATATAAACTCGAAAATGAGGGATAGCTGCTGACTGAAACATCATCACCATTCACTATATAAGTAGACACATCGGCGGCATAGAGCGGGGTCGCGAGCGTGACACCCAATAAGAGAAATACGTTTTTCATTCAATACATCCTTGAAACAGCAGCCTTGATTCTACCCAATTATTGATACAAAAAAACCTCTCCGCAGAGAGGTTTATTCACAATGTCTATCATTTAACCATGATCATCCGCGATAGTATCTCTGCGGGACAAACGGCATTTTTTCTACTGTCATGGGCAGTTTTTTACCACGAACCTCGGCAAACAGAGCGGTGCCGATGCTGGCTAGATCGGCGCGGACATACGCCATAGAGACGGGCTTGCCGGCATTCGGGCCTGCGGTTCCGCTGGTGACGATGCCGATTTTGTTGTCTGATTCATCAAATAACTCAGTGCCTTCACGAACCGGCGCTTTGGTTTGACCCACAAGACCGACGCGCTTGCGCGAGACATCTTTCGATTCAATTTGACCAAGAATAATGTCGGCTCCTGGGAAGCCCCCTTCTCGCTCGCCGCCGATGCGTCGCACTTTCTGGATGCCCCAAAGCAAACTAGCCTCAACCGGTGTCGTGGTCGGGTCAAGATCATGGCCGTATAGGCATAGACCACACTCTAAGCGCAAAGAATCGCGCGCGCCTAGGCCAATCCATTCTACCTCCTCTTCCGCCGTTAAACGGGTCGCCAACTCCTGCGCGTGTGAGTTCGGCACCGAGATTTCAAATCCGTCTTCGCCAGTGTAGCCGCTTCGGCTGATCACGCACTCCACACCCAATAAGTTGAGGCGTTTGACATCCATAAAGACCATATTCGCTACATCAGGGTTGAATCTTGCCAATACGTCCACCGCTTGCGGGCCTTGAATCGCAAGTAAGGCGCGATCTTCAATCACCTCCAGCTCCACACCCGATGGCAGATGGGCTTGCAAGTGATCGATGTCTTGCTGTTTGCATGCTGCATTAACTACGACAAACAAGTGATCGCCTAAATTGGCCACCATTAAGTCATCCATAATGCCGCCGTTGTCGTTGGTAAAAAACGCGTAGCGCTGATTGCCTACAGGCAAATCAATGATATCGACAGGAACCAAAGACTCAAGGAAGGCCGCAGCCCCTTCACCATGCAATCGCAATTGTCCCATGTGGGACACATCAAAAAGTCCGGCAGCGTCTCGGGTATGAAGATGCTCTTTCTTAACGCCGAGTTTGTATTGCACAGGCATATCATAGCCAGCGAACGGCACCATCTTTGCGCCCGCTTCAACATGCAGAGTATGAAGAGGGGTTTTCAGTAATTCTTGAGTCATTGTTGTCTCCATGTGATCCGGTCCGTTTTCCTTGAGAGGAAACCTTGTTTCCAATAATAAACACGACGATGGCGAGAATGCACCCTAAATAAGAGCGGGAGAAGTGAAAGTGTGACATTTAACATTAAATTCACAACAAGGCATCATCAATAAAAACGCCGCCTTGAGCAAGATTCGATCAAAGCGGCGTTATTCTACGCATAAATAACACAAAAGCAAACGTTTGCTTTCACTATAAGAAATTTACATTTGATTCACGTTATTTGGCTGTCACCCACAAAATATGCGCGTCTTGCTCACTGGTTGAGATCAACATGTGGCCCATATTGGCGTCATAATAGACGCTGTCACCTACCGTCAACTCAATCGGTTCATAAAACTCTGAGTAGAACCGAACCGTGCCCGATAAGATCAATAGAAACTCTTCACCATCATGACGAACCCAGTCACTGTACTCTTCAAAACGCCTCGCATGGACACGGCTTTTGAAAGGCATCATCTTTTTATTGGACAATTGAGTAGCCAGCAATTCGTGTTCATACGTCTGCGTGGGGTGCGGTTTTCCGTGCCCAACTCGCGTGACATCTCTTCGCCCTGTTGCGACCTTTTTTCTAGGTGGTTCAAAGAGTTGTGGCATATCTATCGCCAACCCCGATGCCAATTTTTGCATCGCTTGAAAAGTCGGTGATATTTGCTCGTTCTCAATTTTACTGAGCGTTGAACGCGCGAGCCCAGTGCGTTGACTGGCTTCCTCAAGCGTGATGCCTAACTTACTACGAATCTCTTTGATGCGCTCGCCTAACTTAAGCGGCTCTATGTTTTGATCACCCGCTTCCTTCGCTAGGGTGATGGACGGGTACTCATCGTAGATATCTTCTGACATGTTTCCCTCAGTCATACTTTCTTCACTTCCTATTTGGATTTCATTGTGCCCCAAGGTCGTACAACTGGAAAGGTGAGGATAGGAAATATAGTGTGCACTCGTTAACAAAAACCGCAAGCGTGTTTCCAATAGGAAATTTTTGGTTGATTGTTGATGCAACTCCCGCTATGTTACCAACTTGTTAGTTGTCGAGATGCATTTTTACCCCAGTGTTTCGCGCCATTTTTGCGACCAAGTTGGGTTTTCCCCTCTCTTTTCGGGGCATGGATTTACACAAAATTTAGTCAGCACGCTGACGACTCAATTGGAAGGTCATCGACTATGAACAACACCTATCACAATCATCGCTTAGAGAATTTTTTCTCAACTCAACTCAGTGCCACCGACGATGCCGTCTTTGCAGGCATCCAAGCAGAGCTGTCTCGACAAAACGAACAAATCGAGTTGATCGCTTCAGAAAACATTGTGTCAAAAGCGGTGATGCAGGCTCAAGGCACCTGCCTAACCAACAAATACGCAGAAGGTTACCCAGGTCGCCGCTACTACGGTGGCTGTGAGCATGTCGATACGGTCGAGGCCATCGCTATCGAACGCGCTAAAAAGCTTTTTCAGTGTGAATACGCAAACGTTCAACCTCACTCTGGCGCACAAGCAAACGGCGCCGTCATGCTCGCACTGCTGCAACCGGGCGACACCATTTTAGGCATGTCTCTTGATGCCGGCGGCCATCTCACACACGGCGCAAAACCTGCGCTATCGGGTAAATGGTTCAACGCTGTGCAATATGGGGTGGATCGCGACACGCTCGAAATCAATTACGACGATGTCCGAGCACTGGCAAAAGCGCATCAACCGAAGCTTATCATCGCCGGTGGCAGCGCCATTCCTCGTACGATTGATTTTGCCCAGTTTCGCGCGATTGCTGACGAAGTCGGCGCTTTGCTGATGGTAGACATGGCGCACATCGCCGGCCTTATCGCCACTGGCGCGCACCCAAGCCCTCTTCCCTATGCTGATGTCGTCACCACAACGACGCACAAAACCCTGCGCGGCCCACGTGGTGGCATGATTTTGACCAATGATGAAACCATCATCAAAAAGATTAACTCTGCCGTGTTCCCAGGGCTGCAAGGCGGACCATTGATGCATGTTATTGCAGCGAAAGCGGTGGCGTTTGGTGAAGCACTCGGGCCAGAGTTTAAGACTTATATCAATTCGGTGATCAGCAACGCAAAAGTTCTTGCTGAGGTGTTGCAAACTCGCGGGTGTGACATTGTGACAGGCGGAACCGACACGCATTTGATGCTCGTCGACCTAAGGCCAAAAGGGTTAAAGGGTAACAAAGCAGAAGAAGCGCTTGAGCGTGCCGGGATCACATGTAACAAAAATGGCATCCCATTCGATTCTGAGAAGCCTATGATTACATCGGGCATTCGATTGGGAACGCCTGCGGGAACCAGCCGCGGCTTTGGCGCTGAAGAATTCAAACTTATCGGACAATGGATTGGTGATGTTCTGGACGGGTTAGTCGATAACCCTGAAGGAAATACAGAAGTAGAGCAACGCGTTCGCAAAGAAGTGAAAGCCTTGTGTCATCGCTTCCCACTGTACCAATAATCAATTTTATCTTAGTTATTTTGGAGATTAAGCAATGGACAAAACACTGAAGTTTGCAGATAGCCATGAGTGGGTACGTGACAACGGTGATGGCACTGTAACTATCGGTATTTCTGAGCACGCTCAAGAAATGCTTGGTGACGTGGTCTTCGTCGACCTACCGGAAGTAGAAGACGAGATTGAAGCCGGCGACAGCTTCTCGTTGGTTGAATCGGTTAAGGCCGCTTCTGATATTTACGCGCCGATCACCGGTGAAATCATCGAAATCAACGAAGAGCTCGAAGACAGCCCAGAGCTAATCAACGAAGAACCGTATGAAGGCGGCTGGATCGTCAAAGTGAAGATGTCTGATCCTTCTGAGCTTAGTGACCTAAAAGACGCCGAAGAATACCTAAACTCAATCGAAGACGAGTAATAAGCACAACAGCAAAGCTGCCCCCATCTAGGAGGCAGCTTTTTTTCACGGTTCGCTCAGCGAACTTTGGAGCAGGTAAAGGACAATGACTGAATTACTTCAAAGCCTCAGCACACAAAATGAGTTCGTTGCTCGCCACAACGGCCCAAACACACAAGATCAACAAACCATGTTGGCGGCCATCAATACCACCAGTTTAGATGCTCTGATTGAGGAAACGGTGCCGCCGCAGATTCGTCTTGAGCAGCCACTGAGCTTGGCTCCGGCGAAGAGCGAAGCGGATATGCTGAGCGCCATGCGCCAGTTCGCCGATCAAAACCAAGTCAAACGTACCTTCATTGGTCAAGGCTACTACAACACCTTCACGCCCAACGTGATTCTGCGTAACGTGATGGAAAACCCGGGTTGGTACACGGCCTACACGCCCTATCAGCCGGAAATCTCACAAGGCCGTTTGGAATCTCTGCTCAACTTCCAACAGATGGTGATGGATTTAACCGCGATGGACATCGCGAACGCCTCCCTTCTTGATGAAGCGACCGCAGCAGCAGAAGCGATGACGCTGTGTAAACGCGCCGGCAAGAGCAAGAGCAACGTCTTTTTTGTTGCCGATGATGTGCACCCTCAAACGATTGAAGTCGTCAAAACGCGTGCAAAATACATCGGCTTTGATGTCACCATAGGGTCACTGGACTCTCTCCCAGAACAAGACGTATTCGGTGCCTTGGTTCAATACCCGGGAACAACTGGCGAAGTGCGCGATTTGAGCGACGTGATCGCCAAAGCGCAAGCCAACAAAACACTGGTCGCGGTTGCGACTGACCTACTCGCGTGCGCGCTGCTTAAGCCCGCGGGCGAAATGGGCGCAGATGTGGTGATTGGTTCAGCGCAACGTTTTGGCGTACCTATGGGTTACGGCGGTCCACACGCAGCGTTTATGGCGACGCGTGACAAACACAAGCGCACCATGCCAGGGCGCGTGATTGGCGTATCGATTGATGCCAACGGCAACCAAGCCCTGCGTATGGCGATGCAAACCCGTGAGCAACATATCCGCCGCGAAAAAGCGACATCGAACATCTGTACCGCGCAAGCACTGCTGGCCAATATGGCGTCGTTCTACGCGGTTTACCACGGTGCGGAAGGTCTACGTACCATCGCACGCCGCACGCATCACATGACAGCGATTTTAGCCGCTGGCCTGACCAAATCTGGCTTCGAACTGGCGCACAACAGCTTCTTCGATACCATCACCATCAACTCAGGTAGCCAAACAGAGGCCCTGTACGCTAAAGCACAAGCGGCAGACATCAACCTGCGCCTGATCGCAGATAAAGCGCAACTGGGCGTGAGTTTTGATGAAACCACCACCACTGATGACATCGCCGCACTATTTGACGTGTTTGGTGTGAAAGAAGAGATCAACGGACTGTCGTCAGAAATCAGTGGCAATGAGTACGCCGCGATTCCTGAAACGCTGCGCCGCACGTCAGCGTACCTAACGCACCCCGTCTTCAACACGCATCACAGCGAAACGCAGATGATGCGTTACCTCAAGCAGCTTGAGAACAAAGACTTCTCACTGACACACGGCATGATCCCGCTCGGCAGCTGTACCATGAAGCTTAACGCCGCAGCCGAGATGATTCCTGTCACTTGGCCTGAGTTCGGCGCTCTTCACCCGTTCGCGCCACTAGAGCAAGCCGCTGGCTACGCGGCACTGGCGAAAGATCTGAAAGAGAAGCTGTGTGAGATCACAGGTTATGATGATTTTTCATTGCAGCCTAACTCTGGTGCATCGGGTGAGTACGCGGGTCTGATTGCTATCCAGCGTTACCATGAGAGCCGTGGCGAAGGTCACCGCAATGTGTGTCTCATCCCAAGCTCAGCGCACGGCACCAACCCAGCGACGGCCTCAATGGTGTCGATGAAAGTTGTGGTGGTGAAATGTGATGAAGACGGCAACATCGATTTGACCGATCTGGCGGACAAAATTGAAAAGCACGCTGACAACCTCTCTAGCATCATGATCACCTACCCGTCCACACACGGCGTGTACGAAGAGCAAGTGAAGCAGGTGTGTGAAATGGTCCACGCGGCGGGCGGCCAAGTCTACCTAGACGGTGCCAACATGAACGCGCAGGTAGGTTTGACCTCACCGGGCTTGATTGGCTCTGATGTCTCTCACCTCAACCTACACAAAACCTTCTGTATCCCGCATGGCGGCGGTGGCCCGGGTATGGGCCCAATTGGTGTGAAATCGCATCTCGCGCCTTTCTTGCCGGGCCACATTGAAAATGGTGTCGAAGGTAAAGAGTTTGCCGTCTCTGCGGCGGATCTTGGCAGTGCATCAATCCTGCCTATCTCTTGGGCCTACATCGCAATGATGGGCGAAGCTGGCCTCACTGAAGCGACCAAGGTGGCGATTTTGAACGCCAACTATGTGATGGAGCGCCTGCGCCCTCACTACCCTGTGCTTTATCGCGGTAAGAACGGCCGAGTAGCGCATGAGTGCATCATCGACATCCGTCCGCTAAAAGAAGAAATCGGCATCAGTGAAGAAGACATCGCGAAGCGTTTGATGGACTACGGTTTCCACGCGCCAACTATGTCGTTCCCCGTTGCCGGTACCTTGATGGTTGAACCAACTGAGTCTGAAGATCTGGCTGAGTTGGATCGTTTCTGCGATGCGATGATCGCCATCCGCGAAGAGATGAACGCCGTTAAAGAAGGCGCTTGGCCACTCGACAACAACCCACTGGTCAACGCACCGCACACACAAGTGGATTTGGCGAGCGAACACTGGGATCGCCCTTACTCACGCGAAGTGGGCTGCTTCCCATCCAGCGCGACTAAGCAATGGAAATACTGGCCAACCGTCAACCGTGTCGACAACGTCTACGGTGACCGCAACTTGATCTGCTCTTGCCCGAGTATTGAGAGTTATGAAGGGTAAGTGAGGTAGGTCGAACAATCCGACTTTTGGTAAGTTGTTTAATGTAAATCAAAAGCGAACCGAGTAAGGTTCGCTTTTTTGTTGGCTGACAACCCGTAAACCCATGATAAAAAATTATTTTCTCTAGATTTAACAAACACTGCACATAAATATTTTAGATATATTGCGCTAAACTATTTAGATAAGATTGGAAAAGTACCTTGAAACTTTAATCTTTCGTTAGGTACGTTTAGGTAGTGCATATTTTAATTCTACTGGTTTAGTTTCGACCTCTCGAACCCCTTGAGTTCGATCATGGAAATACCAAATATTGAATTTCCTCTCATGTGGCTTAGTATCATAACCCAAAGAGTCCCATCCCAAATATTGAGCGACTTTTTTTGCTACTTTTAATTTCGCTGGAGAAGATGCTGTACCTTGAAAAGCACTCATAACGGCGCCTAATAGAAAGTCAGAAATCTGTATATTCTCAGATTTCTTCGAGTCCTTTTCTACAACAGACTTAATTGGGTTAGTACCGTTAAAACTCCGTCGAAGAATGCGGTTAGCGATGATATGAAAAGCTTCATCAGCTTTATCGTAGCGAGAGGCGATAGGATCTACTTCTATTCTAAACTCGCATTGTCGGCTAGGATGTGCCTTTTTAACAGCAGAGATCTTTGTAGTAATCAATTTAGTAAAATGTTTCCGCATAGCAAGATCATAGTCGCCATCATGAAATTGCTTATTTACCATGCCTTTTCTAATTACTATACAATGGAAAGCCAACCATTGATGCTTAAAGAACATGTCTATCAATTCTGAATAGAAATCAGCATAGTGTTTCTTGTGCGCTTTTTGCCACTTAATTTCATCATGGTAGCGATGTTTATCACGTAGCTCGCGAACCTTTTGAGCAAAGTCACCACGCCTTTGGTATTTCATCCACAAAGACCCAAATCCATAATATTTCTGGCCGCCCGTCCCAGACTCGTCACAAGCGACATGCCAGATCAGCTTTCCTTGTTGCACTCATACCTCCACTGTATGAATGTTCGTAAAATTAAGTACATAGCGCTTTATAAAGGGACTTTTTCCGTCTTTGCATTCAGTCTATGCTGCTGCCACTCATTATGCAACCAAACATATATTAGCTTGTCATTTTATTAGATATAGAGTTACGGGGCGAGCTACAGAAAAAATCTGTAGAAGAGACCAAAGTACGGCTTAGATTAAATTGGTCTATTGGTCCGCTTACCAAGTGCTCTTCTTACTGGCTCAGAGATGCTTTAGGGAAAATCCTAACTAACCACACAAAATATGCGTTAACCAACAATCGCAACTACCCAACAAAAACCAGGAGCCCATCCGCTCCTCGTTCTTCCCATCCATCACCCTACAGCAAATTAAACGCCAGTGTCCCAACAATGGCACAGGGCACAGACACGTAGGCGATTTCAACGATATACTTCTCGAACCATCTCATCGGTTTATTGGCCTCTTTTTCAGTAATGGCAGGTCTGCGTTTATCATGAAGTTACTTTTACCCATTCTTCTGGCGCCACTGTTGGTGGCGTGTGCTGAGCAATCGGTCGCTCACTTGAGCTGCCCTGATATCAAACCCGATGACACAGCGCATCAATGGCACAGTAAGTTTGATGATTTACAGGGTTGGGGAAGACATTTTGGCTACCCGCACTCTGCGATGATAGTCCAAGATCCGATGGACTCAAGCAATAATGTACTGCGATTAGAATTGCGAGACGGCGATCAATTTCGTACGCGCTCTGGGTACGCCTATCGCGCGGAAGTGTACGAGCGCTATAAAGCACCGTTCAATCAGCCAATACACTATCGATTTAAAGTACTGATCACTGACCAATGGCAATACGATGATGTGCGCGCTTTAATTGCGCAGTGGCATGCCACGCCAGATCGTCATTTGAATGAAATCAGCCGTAGCCCAAACCTCGGGATTGAACTGCGTAATGACCGCTTTTTGATTCGCTCCCAAACCAGTCAGCTAGCGGTGAACACCGACAACAAACACGGCATGACGAGAACTCAGCACTACCTCAGCGCGCCTATCGAGAAGAATCGCTGGTATCAGTTTGATGTCAAGGTGAAATGGACGCCTAACTCTGACGGCTACCTTGCCATTACCATCAATGACCAACCCGTCGTGAACCACCACGGGCCAACCAGTTATGTCGATTGTCTCGGCCCCTATTTTAAAGCAGGTATTTACCGCGACCACAGCGTCAACACCTTTGCTCTGCTGTTGGATGACTACTCTCGAACCTTGATTGAGGAATCAAACACGGATTTGGAATAAGCCATATTCCAAATCT
>NZ_JCBDHE010000052.1:0-33766 GCF_059834225.1 Vibrio sp. R10-SG3-ISO3
TTTAGGTAAGTGTTCACGGACATGCTTGCGCAGCACATCAATGTTTTTACCGTGTTTGGCCGAAATCGGTACCACATCGACGAATTCCATCTTCTTCGACAGATCCATCATGTGCAGCATCACTTCGTTGCGATCTTGAACGTTGTCGACTTTGTTGACACAAAGCACAACAGGGAAGTTCGACTTCTGCAACTTGGTGAGCACCATCTCATCGTCTTTGGTCCAGTGGGTACCATCAACGAGGAAAAACACCAGATTGACATCACTCAATGAAGAGTTGGCCGCGCGGTTCATCAAACGGTTGATGGCGCGTTTCTCTTCAATGTGTAGGCCTGGGGTGTCGACATAAATCGCTTGGTAATCCCCTTCTGTGTCCACACCCATAATACGGTGGCGCGTGGTCTGAGGTTTACGTGAAGTTATCGAAATTTTTTGACCTAGAATGCGATTCAGCAGTGTCGATTTGCCAACATTCGGTCGGCCAACAATGGCAATAAAACCACAGTGTTGATTCTCTGGCGACGCGGTTTCACCACTTGATGAAAAGAACGCATCGATATCAAATTCGTTGTTGTCGGTTGAGTCAGTCATTGTTAAGTTGCTCTAGCGCTAATTCTGCAGCCGCTTGTTCTGCCTTGCGGCGGCTGGTGCCTTTGCCAATGACAGGATCTCCGATACCTGCCACTTCACACGAAACCGTAAATTGCTGGTTGTGTGCTTCACCTTTAATAGTAGTCACTGTATAGACAGGAAGCGGTTTTCTTCGCCCTTGCAGAAATTCTTGCAAACGCGTCTTGGGATCTTTTTGCGATACCCCCGGCTTAATGGCATCCAAACGACTCTGGTACCAGCTGAGTATAATCCTACGGACCACTTCAATATCGCTATCCAAGTATATCGCCCCAATGATCGCCTCTACGGCATCGGCAAGAATGGAATCACGACGGAAACCGCCACTTTTTAACTCACCTGGACCTAATTTTAAGTGATCTCCGAGTTCGAATTCTCGACCCAGTTCCGCTAGCGTATTGCCACGCACTAAGGTCGCACGCATACGGCTCATGTCCCCTTCGTTCACTTTAGGGAAGCGGTGATAAAGATCGTCAGCAATGACAAAACTTAAAATTGAATCGCCCAGAAACTCAAGACGCTCATTGTGTTTTCCATTTGCGCTGCGGTGTGTCAGCGCAAGTTGGAGTAACTCGGCATCATTGAACGGATAGCCGAGTCTGTTTTCTAGATTAGTGATTGGAGAATTCATGCTCTCTCGATAGTTTGTGCTTTAAACAAGCTAGTTAATGCCACCAATGCGGTTAAAACGCACACCAGTTGGAATCCAAGTCGGCAAGACACTGTCTGCACCACGATCAAACTCAAAACTGATCCAAATTGCAACGGCCTTGCCAACGAGGTTGGCCTCTGGAACAAAGCCCCAGTAGCGGCTGTCAGCACTGTTGTCACGGTTATCACCCATGACAAAATAGTGCCCTTGCGGTACGACCCACTCGTTCACACCACTGCGTGGCTGATACGCCGACACGCGATCACGACGAAGAGGGTTAACCAAAATTTGATGCTCCACTTCACCCAACTCTTCATTCAGTTGGATAAGTGGTACGCCGTCTTGAATAAACGGACTCTCTACCACATTCGATAATCCCACTTGGCGGCAAGTGCTCTCACCTTGTGGCTGAATGCAGATCTCTTTTTTGCTGCTGTAACGCACGGTATCACCCGGAAGGCCGACCACGCGTTTGATGTAATCGATGCTCGGTTGTGGTGGATACTTAAAGACGACCGTATCACCGCGCTCCGGTTTGCCTGTTTCCACCAGTTGTGTACGCCAAACGGGATCTTTGAGTCCATAAGCGTATTTCTCAACCAGGATAAAGTCGCCGACTAATAGCGTTGGCATCATGGAGCCTGATGGAATCTGAAACGGCTCATAAATGAACGAGCGCAGCACCAACACAATCGCAATCACGGGGAAGATGGAGACACTGTTCTCGATCCACCAAGGCTGCTTTTTCACTTTGGCTAACGTCGCGTCATCCAAACCTGTGGTTTGTGCTTCGATATCCATCACTTGGCGTTGACGCTGCTTAGCAAAAACCAGCTTCTCCAGTAGCCAAACAATACCTGTCACCAAAGTGACGATGACTAGGATGAGTGAAAATGTGTTCGCCATTGACTTCCCTTATCTCAAAAATACGAAAGTGAAAGGGTAACCCCTTTCACTCAAAACGTTGGCGCCAAAGCAAGTCAACATCGCCGACCCACTAGCGCGCTCAATCTTTACCGGTGGGCAAACTTAATCTTTGCCTACGTGCAGAATAGCAAGGAACGCTTCTTGTGGCAGCTCGACGTTACCGATCTGCTTCATACGCTTCTTACCCTCTTTTTGCTTCTTCAGTAGTTTCTTCTTACGACTCACGTCACCACCGTAACACTTAGCGATAACGTTTTTACGCAACTGCTTCACCGTAGAACGAGCGATGATGTGGTTACCGATCGCCGCTTGAATCGCAATATCAAACATCTGACGTGGAATGAACTCTTTCATTTTTTCCACCAGCTGACGGCCGCGAGTTTGCGATTGATCTTTGTGCGTGATTAGCGCCAGCGCGTCGACTTTATCACCGTTGAGCAGTACATCCACACGTACCATGTTAGACGCTTCAAAGCGTTGGAAGTTGTAATCCAGAGAAGCGTAACCACGTGAGGTAGACTTCAAGCGGTCGAAGAAATCAAGCACCACCTCTGCCATCGGGATATCGTAAGTCACCGCCACTTGGTTGCCGTGGTACACCATATCCACTTGAACGCCGCGCTTTTCAACACACAAGGTAATCACGTTACCTAAGTAATCAGAAGGCACCAAAATATTACAACGTGCAATTGGCTCACGAATCTCTTCGATATCGTTGATCGCCGGCAGTTTTGCTGGGCTATCCACATAGATCAGCGTGTCGTCGGTCTTTTCCACTTCGTACACTACGGTTGGCGCAGTGGTGATAAGATCAAGATCGTATTCACGCTCTAGACGCTCTTGAATGATCTCCATGTGCAGCATGCCAAGGAAACCACAACGGAAGCCAAAGCCCAGTGCCGCCGAGTTTTCTGGCTCGTAGAACAAAGAGGCATCGTTCAAACTCAGTTTACCTAGCGCGTCACGGAAGTTTTCGTAATCGTCTGAGGAGACAGGGAAGAGACCCGCATACACCTGAGGTTTGACTTTCTTAAAGCCCGGTAGTGGTTTTTCACTGCCGTTTTTCGCCAACGTCAGCGTATCACCAACAGGCGCGCCCAAGATGTCTTTGATACCACACACAACCCAACCGACTTCGCCAGTGCGAAGAATGTCGGTATCGATTTGTTTTGGCGTGAAAATACCTAAACGATCCACCCCCCAAGTTTGACCTGTGCTCATCACTTTGATCTTGTCGTTCTTTTTCAATTGACCGTTCTTGATGCGCACCAAAGAGACGACACCTAAGTAGTTGTCAAACCAAGAGTCGATGATCAACGCTTGCAGAGGTGCATCGGGATCGCCTTCTGGCGCTGGAATCGCAGCAACGATGTTTTCCAGCACATCTTCGACACCTAGACCCGTCTTCGCTGAGCAGCGAGTAGCCTCCATAGCATCAATCCCGACGATCTCTTCGATCTCTTCGGCAACGCGCTCAGGATCAGCGGCAGGCAAGTCAATCTTGTTCAGAATAGGCACGACTTCCAGATCCATTTCGATCGCGGTGTAGCAGTTCGCTAGGGTTTGTGCTTCAACGCCTTGACCGGCATCCACCACCAACAGCGCACCTTCACAAGCCGCCAAAGAACGCGACACCTCGTAGGCAAAGTCAACGTGCCCTGGAGTGTCGATAAAGTTGAGCTGATAAGTTTCACCGTCTTTAGCGGTGTAGTTCAGTGTCACACTCTGCGATTTGATGGTGATACCACGCTCACGCTCCAGATCCATTGAGTCGAGAACCTGAGCGGCCATTTCACGGTCGCTTAAACCACCACAAACTTGGATTAAACGGTCTGATAGGGTCGACTTACCGTGGTCGATATGGGCAATGATCGAAAAGTTACGAATGTGCTTCATGATTTGGTGTGACTAAACTCTTTCAAATAGGGACGAAATACCAATCGAAATAACCCTCTGCTGAGCAGTTCAGTTCAGAGAGTTATCCAGATTGGTATGAGAAAGCCGTCATATGACGGCATTTCAAACAAGTTGGCAGATTCTACCCAATTTCTAAGCGCTACGCACTAGCTAATTGGCTCACCCAGAATCCGTATCAAAGTGACTTGTTGCGACGACTGTCGCTCAAGATGAGAGGCGAACGTCTTGGCAAAGAGGATACCCGCTGCCGTTGCCAGTGCGGAGCACAAAATGACGACGCCCTCGCCAAGGTCAAACCAAGGCTCGATGAGAGCGGAGCCAAGCCAAGCCCCCAGGATCAAACCAAACAATGGTAGCAGATAGACTAGCGCGGCCGACTGCAACACCCGTTTCTCAGGCAGGCCAATTTCCACCACCTGTCCTTCACGTACCGCTTGCTTGGTCTCTAAGTGCCAGTAGAGTGATTTATTGCCAACCGCTTTCGACACAATCCCTGTGCCGCAGCTTTTTTGCGACGAGCAACTGCTGCAACTGGTCTGCTGCTCACAGCTCAGCTCCACGTGAAATCCGCCATGGTGCGCCTTGACCGAGGAGACGGTCGCCAGTGCCGTCATCATTGGTTGTGCCTTGAAGCATCAATCGTGACGGACTGAGCGATGCGTTTTGCCGTCGCAGGAGGAATATCGCCAATCACAGAGATTTCCGCTGAACCACTAACAAAGCTGTGCAACGTTCTTCGACCTTGACGAACAAGTTGCCCTTTTAGTGACAAGTTGTCACTGTCGGAGACATAAATCGAGAAACTGAACAGACCGTCGCTGTACATTTGACTCTCCACCATGCGCTCAGTGTTCGCCATACGATAACGGTTGAGCTCTTTGGGCTCAAAGCCGTTTGGAATCCAGTCTGCATGCCAATTAGGATTGTCTAAACTGCCTTTGGGCAGTGAGAGGACCTCTGGCAATTTCACCTCATTCAAACCACTTAAAATCGTGCCGATATGGTCGTTGACGCTATAGGAAATGGTGCGATATTGCTCTAACACTTCGCCATCACGATCCACCAGATCCGCTCTTAGAGGCAAATGCGTTTTCTCATCGACCCACAGCACGTAGGAGTAACGCAATCCGTCTTTGGGTACCACACGCAGCACTTGGCACGCCGTACCAGCCTCGCGAGCTCGGCCCACTTGGACGAAGTCGTAGAATTGGCTTAATTCATCAACGTCGGCATTAAGCAAAGGGATGGTGGGGGCGACAATTTCACCCGACTCAATCGTAAACGGTTCGACACCAGGCTCAATGTAGCTGACTTCATTGCCACGGCGAATCACTTCACGGATAGGCCCACTGAGATAGACAAGGTGGGCAAGTTGTTGGTCGTCCGCTCGCGCGTGACGGTACAGCAAAGGCTCAATACTGTTTTTCTTGATCAGGATGTAAGAAAGCTCGTAATTGAGGTGCTGGCTGGCATCGTTCATTTGATCCAACAACGCCTTCGCAGCGTCATCGGCTGCAAAGGCGATTGGTGTATTCAAACTGAACAGTGCCAGCGCACTGATCAGGATTTTTCTCATTCAACTACCATTTCTGGGTGGTCATTCATCTGCTCTGTTTTACTGTTCAGACGCAACTGAAGTTCATAATCTTGCAACATAGCGTTTATGCGACGGCGTTGCTCTTGCACATCGACTTGACTCGCCGTACTGGATTGCGGCTCAACCGACGAACGCGTCAAGCTGACCGGCTCTGCACTGCCCGCAAACGGAATGGTTTGCAAAACAGGTAACTGGTCTGATTCTGGCGCAGCGGCGTCAGACCCACCGTATTGCTGAACGCCTAAAATAACGGCCAGCGATACGCAAGCCGCGACCGCGACTTGGCCAAACTGATTGAGCCATGCAGGCAACTGACGACGGGCTTGAGCAGGCGTCGGCTGCGACTCTACCGCAGTCTCGTTGATCTCTCGCACTGACGTATCTTGCAGAGTCGAATGCGCAGGCTCAGACTCCAAAGCCAAAGCGACGCTGTCTGCGATATTCCATTCAGGCTTTTGCGGCGCATCGCCACGCATGACATCACCAATGAGATGGTAATGCTTCCAAGCTTGTTGGCTGGACGCATCTTGCTCGAGCTCTGCAATCAGACCTTTGTCCACCAACTCTCCATCCATGAGCGCTGAAAGTTTCTCTTTGTCAGCCATTATCATTCACCATTAATCCTATCTATCAGGCATTAGGGTTGTCATTTACCTATCATTGACGTTGCATTAGCGGTTGGATTTTCTTCTCCACCGCCTCTCGAGCACGGAATATTCTCGAACGTACGGTTCCTACTGGGCAATCCATAACCGCAGCAATCTCTTCATAGCTCAAGCCATCTAGCTCACGCAACGTCATCGCGGTTTTTAAATCATCAGGCAGTGCTTCAATCGCACTGAAAACAACGTGTTTCAATTCATTGGACAACGTTAAATTCTCAGGGTTCGATATTTCTTTCAGCGCACTACCGTTTTCGTAATATTCAGCTTCTTCAGTATCCACATCTTGCGCGGGTGGTCTGCGACCTTGGGCAACAATATGGTTTTTCGCAGTATTAACGGCTATTCGATACAACCAAGTGTAAAACGCGCTCTCGCCTCGAAAACTTGGGATGGCTCGATACGCCTTAATAAATGCTTCTTGTGCTACATCCGGGACATCCCCTGGGTTATTGATGTAGCGGGAGATAAGGTTACAGACTTTGTTTTGATAGCGAATCACCAACAGGTTGAACGCTTGCTTATCTCCATTCTGAACTCGCTCAATTAATACTTGATCGGTCAGCTGCTCGTTCATTCGAGCGGGTACTCCTATTGTTATCGACTCTTATCCTCTCAGATATGAGCATTAATTATGCAAAATGTAGTATTGACACCACTGCTTACTTGAGCACTATTGTGACCTAGTAATAAAAATAAAGTTCAAAACAAATTTCACTATTTTTTGAGAAGTGATGCCCTTGCCACGAAGACGATTTGATTGTGCGCAGTGCCAAGGGGAAAAGCAATGTAATTTACGAAGAATTGCACCACTGGCGGTGCTATGATAGCAAGCCAGAGCAAGCTTTTATTGCAATTCATGGCTACCCGTACGCGACAGCTGACCGTGGAGGATGGATTTTGTCGGGTACAAATTAACTCGGGAACGTAACAGTTTTATGAACACAAACCGTGAACATCAATGTGATGTGTTAGTGGTGGGCAGCGGCGCTGCGGGTCTTTCATTGGCGCTTAGAGTGGCGGAGCATGGCAAGGTCATTGTATTGAGCAAAGGACCGCGTAGTGAAGGCGCGACTTACTATGCACAAGGAGGCATTGCCGCCGTTTTCGACGAATCAGACAGTATTGAATCCCATGTCCAAGACACCCTCATCGCTGGTGCAGGATTGTGCGAAGAGGAAAGCGTCAAATTTATCGCCGAAAATGCAAAAAAATGCGTACAGTGGTTGATTGATGGTGGTGTACCCTTCGACAAAGAAGATGACGACGGCAATGGCGAATCGCCTCGCTACCATCTCACGCGAGAAGGCGGCCACAGCCACCGACGTATTTTGCACGCTGCCGATGCGACGGGCATGGCAATGCAAACGTCGCTGCAAGACAACGCTCACAACCACCCAAACATCACGGTGCTCGAACGCCATAACGCGCTCGACCTCATTACAGAAGATAAAATAGGCGGTGATAAAGACAAAGTCATCGGCGCCTATATTTGGAACCGTAACCAAGAACACGTCGAAACCGTGCGCGCAAAGTTTGTGGTGTTAGCCACCGGCGGCGCCTCTAAAGTCTACCAATACACCTCAAACCCTGACGTCTCATCCGGTGACGGTATCGCAATGGCGTGGCGTGCAGGCTGCCGAGTGGCGAACTTAGAGTTCAACCAATTCCACCCAACCTGTCTCTATCATCCAGAGGCGCGAAACTTCTTGCTCACTGAAGCACTGCGTGGTGAAGGTGCGTACTTGCGCCGCCCCGATGGTTCCCGCTTTATGCCCGATTTCGATGAGCGAGAAGAGCTGGCCCCTCGAGATGTGGTGGCTCGCGCTATCGACTTCGAGATGAAACGCCTAGGTGCCGATTGCATGTATCTCGACATTAGCCACAAACCGGCAGACTTTATCGAAAAGCATTTCCCAACCATCAATATGCGTTTGCTCGATCTTGGTATTGATATGACCAAAGAGCCGATTCCTGTCGTTCCGGCTGCTCACTACACTTGTGGTGGCGTGATGGTCGACTTCAATGGTCAAACCGATTTGGCGCAGCTTTATGCGATCGGTGAAGTGAGTTACACCGGCTTGCATGGTGCCAACCGCATGGCCTCGAACTCTCTGCTCGAGTGTGTGGTGTATGCATGGTCTGCCTCACAAGACATCATTGAGAAACTGCCATCGGCGACACTGGCCTCGAACTTACCGGCTTGGGATGAAAGCCAAGTCAGCTGCTCAGACGAAGAGGTGGTGATCCAACATAACTGGCATGAACTGCGCCTGTTCATGTGGGATTACATGGGCATTGTCCGTACCGACAAACGCTTAGAGCGCGCCATGCGCCGTATCCAACTGCTTCAGCAAGAGACACATGAGTACTACAGCAACTTTAAAGTCTCGAATAACCTGTTGGAATTGCGAAATCTACTCCAAGTGGCTGAGTTAATGGTGCGCTGTGCCATGCAACGTAAAGAGAGTCGCGGCTTGCATTACACCCTCGACTACCCTGAACTGGCCAAAGACAGCGGCCCGACCATTCTCGTGCCAGATAGACGTCAGTCGATCAAAAATTAACACTAGGGAGCGCGCTGCTCCCTTTTTGTTTGCTGCAACTTGGTTTGACGCAACGCCACCAGCAAATGTCGATAGTGCTCATCGGGCAGGCTGTCTCGCCACAACAACACACGCTTACCGTCACTACGCGTCAAACACAGCGCCCACGCAGACAAAGCGGTGGAGACCGCTTTGATCCCAAACTGTCGACCTTGGTAGTGATAGCAAAAATAAGCATCAAATGTGATAGCCCCCTTTAGAGACTCCTGGAGCATCCCGTCTGAGTTGGCCCATCGAAACAGAGGCAACAACACAATAGGCGTCACAACTAAAGGTAAGGCGCTTGTGATGAGCAGACAGCAAGTCAACATCGATACAATGACGTTGACTTGAGCGGCCATAAAAGAAGGATGAGCGTAAACGCTCATGGATGAAGGGGAGTTAACGTACCTTACTGAGGTTATGGGCGACAATTTTGTCCACCATTGCTGCATGACCTAAGTTTTCACTGCGACCATGTCCCATTATCCAGGTAAACAAGTCTGGATCATCACACTCCAGCAGTGACACAAAATCACGCTGTTCGTTTTCTTGTAGGCTATCAAAGCACTCTTCGAAAAACGGCATGATGACCACATCCAGCTCCAACATTCCTCGGCGACATCCCCATTTGATACGCGCTTTCTCTTCCGCGGTGTACATTCTATTTATTCCTCACCTTGTCGGTTGTTTTCGCCGAGTGTAACAAGCAAAGCACTTTGCAACTACTAACTCAGTCACAGTCCGAACGCTTGCTGTTGAAGACAAAGGTTGTTTCAGGGCGCAGAGGGGCATTATGATAGCCCAATTAAGTCACCTTCATTACTCATTAGGTAGTCAACTATGGACTGGAACACGACATTTTCGCCACTCCCACTCTCTTCGCAAGACGCTCTTCCTTCGCTTGCCATAGCCCCACTGGAGTCTTGGGCGCTGATTCAGGCAACCGGCCAAGACAGTAAGTCTTACCTGCAAGGGCAGTTGACCTGTGACGTCGTGACTCTGGCGCAAGATGAAGTTCGCCTCGGCGCCCATTGCGATGCGAAAGGTAAGGTATGGAGTGCGTTTCATCTCTTTCATCACCAACAAGGTTATGGGATGTTTCAGCCTAAGGCTTTAGTTGAGAAAGAGATCACCGAGCTAAAAAAATACGCCATTTTTTCCAAAGTGGAGTTCAGTGAAAGTTCGCTAACACTCCTCGGCGTGATGGGCAGTGCCGCCGATGCATTTATTGATACTTTGACTCAAGAGCGCGGTGATGTGCGTTCGCTACGCGAAGGCAGCGCGGTACGTATCGGTCAGCAGCGCTGGGTTGTGATCACCAATGAAGAGACGGCATTTCAAATCGTCGATGCCTTTGAAGGGCAAAAGAGCGATGAGTCACTGTGGCGCCTGTACGACATTCAGTCAGCCAGCCCTAGCCTTACTCAAACACAGCAAAATGAGCACATTCCTCAAGCGCTGAACCTTCAAGCGCTCGGCGGGATTAGTTTCACAAAAGGCTGCTACACCGGACAAGAAACCGTAGCACGAGCGAAATACCGTGGCATCAACAAGCGAGCCCTGTTTATTTTAAAAGGCCAGTGCGATGCAGTGCTGGAAGAAAACGCGGAACTTGAGCGTGCGGTCGGTGACAACTGGCGCAGTGCGGGCCATGTATTGGCGAGCTACCAATACACCGATGGCGTGTGCCTCGCGTTAGCGGTACTGCCAAACAATCTAGAAGCAGAGACGCCCTTTCGTTTCAAGCACCTTGAGCACTCTCGTCTGACGTTTGCACCGTTGCCATACTCACTTGACGAGGCGTAAGCGTATCCGTACTCAAGTCACGCAATTTCTAGAGCAGCAGCAGGTGCCCTATCGCTTGCTGCCTCACGAGAGCGAAGCGATCACAATTGACGAGGCAGCACGGCAACGTGGCGTGCGCCCAGCCCAAATGGTTAAGTCTATTTTGCTGCGTGATATGAGCGATCGCTACGCCTTGGCGTGTGCCCCTGGGCACTGCCGCGTTGACCCGAAAAAAGTGAGAGCGCAGCTCAATTGGCGCCGCATGACTTGCGTTCCGATAGACGATGTCCCCACTATCACCGGCTACCCTATCGGAGCTGTAGTGCCTTTACTACTCGCTCAGGAAATGCCGATCCTGTTCGATGCTCACATTCTTAATGAACCCATTGTCACCATTAGTAGTGGTTCTCCCCTTGCAGGTATCGCTCTTCAGTGCAACGACCTGCTTAAGCTTTGCCAACCCTTGGTATCAGATATCATTCATACATGATACACAGCTCTCATTTTCAGATAATGTGTGATATAGATCGCAATTAGCAATCACTAATTAAAAATTTTTATTCATTTTTAAAGCATATATAGTCACCAGAAATAAAATACAGTATCCTGCTCGCGTTGGTTTAAGAATCGAGCGAATTAAGATTTATTGCTTGGCACTGCGATTTTATTCACCTAGTGTAAAGCGCGTAGTGTAATCCTTCTCCAACAAAAAAGTGAATCCACTGATTGTTTCAGGACATCCACTTTTTGTGTAATGCATCTGTGACTATTCGCCCGCCTTGTGCGGGCATTTTTTCTGGCAGTTAACAATTTCCTAACACTTTCCTATTAGTTTGGGCTATTCTTATTTCTGTCATATTGCTCTGGCTTAATTGCCGGCGTTGAGAAACCCCAAACCGAACAGAATCGACAGAACATAAATGAGGTAACAATCACACCAATTTGGATATTTATCCGTAAATTTGCCTACAGCAACACAAATATCCAAATAGAAAGACTTTAACTGCATATTCCCCCATAACAATCACACATTCTAATTGGGGAATTTAGTATGATTCGCAGTGCTTGCTAAAGAAAAGGAACAACGTATGAGACTGTTTAAGCGCTATACACCAAGTATGATTGCTAAACACGTGAGTCGGCTATTTAAGGGAAGAATCTACATCTACGGAGTCGGAGGTTTTGAGTTTGATAATGGCAAGCTCATCCTACCCGCAAAAGCAGAAAGCAAACACTTCAAAGCGGTGAAGGAAGTGAATCAAGAAATTATGAAGCTCCGTTGCGCGTACGCTTGAGCGTTACCATACCGCCAATGAGCGCGGATGGAACACTCAAAGAGGTAAAGTAAAAGGGTTGGCTAGTGGCCAACCCTTTATTCTTTTCCCGGCTATGGTTTTCGCGGCTATGGGCGATTGATAAAAGCACGGAGTGAGCTTAATCGGGTTGGAGTGTTCGAGCCCGTTTGGCCAACTCAGGGAGATTGCCTTTAAGCCCAAGCGCGCGCTTCATCAATTCATCTTTTGCGCCCGGTAGTTGCCCCAACAAAGACATACCAATCCCTCGCACCAGTTTCTTCGCAGGGTTATCGCCGGCAAACAGATCTTTAAATCCTTGCATGGCGGCAATCATTTTCGCCGCTTCCGCTTTACGCCAGCGTTCATAAGCACGCAAATTGCGCTTGCGGCCAATATCTTCACCGCATTGCCAAATCTCGACGATCTCTTGCGCTAGGCTAGCCGCATCTAGCAAGCCCAAGTTCACGCCTTGACCGGCTAATGGGTGAATGGTGTGCGCGGCATCGCCCACTAAGGCGATACGCTCAGCAACAAAGTCTCGTGCGTAACGCATTTTAAGAGGAAAGGCGAAGCGTTCACCTTGCACTTCACATAGCCCTAGCCGCCCGTCAAACTCAACCATCAACTGCTTGTTGAACTCGGTGTCACTCATCTCGACTAAGCGCTGAGCTCGGTTCGGATCGGTGGACCAGACAATCGAGCTCATCTTACTATCATTGAGCGGAAGAAACGCAAGCGGCCCTTGCGCAGTAAAAATCTGCCGAGCGACTCTTTGATGCTCATCTTCTGTGACGACATTCGCCACCACCGCACTATGGCCATAGTCCCAATGGGTCAATGGAATATCTTGCTGCTGTCGAACCCAAGAGTTCGCGCCATCTGCACCAACCACCAACTTGGCCGTCAATGCTTGACCATCATCCAGCGTCAGCCACGCTTCGCTTTCACCGACCGCAAGGGTTTGACACTTGGCCGGCATAAACATTGATACATTGGCTTGCTGCGTCACTTTCTCAAGCAACGCGAGTTGTATGACTCGGTTTTCAACAATATGTCCGAGATCGGGCTGGGCGAGCTGCGTGGCATCAAATTCGATACGTGCAAAACTGTCTTGCTCCCACACTTCCATCGCTTGATAAGGCGCTGCACGTCTTGAAATAATGCCATCCCAAGCGCCAATATTGCGTAATAGAATTTCACTTGAACGACTGAGCGCAGAGACGCGAACGTCCGGCAATGCTCCTAGCTCAGACTCGGGTTGCTGACTTTCAATCACGGCAATCCTCAAATCGGTCTCTTTGAGCGCTGCGGCCAACGCTAGACCAACCATTCCGCCACCAACGATAGCAATATCAACACTTTGCATGAACTGTCCTTTCTTTTCTACGATGTGATGGCCGGTTAACGTGCCACCAAACCCAATGTGCGTTGTAAAAGTGGCTTTTTCACTGGCGGCGCCCACTCCATTGCCGCCAGTCCGACGTTTCGACCAATTCGCATGGCTAAGTAATCGTTCGAGAAGGTATGAACCAGACCGGCGGTCAACGCAATGGTCTGCTCACGATCCGTTTCTCGACGCTGGCGATATTTGGACAAAAGATCATAGTGCCCAGGATCGTTGGGTGCGCCCGCAATCAGCTCAGCCAGCGTCGCCACATCTCGGATACCTAGGTTAAACCCTTGCCCTGCGATAGGGTGCAAGGTTTGCGCTGCGTTGCCCACCACCGCGATACGATGGGCGATCGTTTGTCGACGAGTACGCAAAATCAGTGGATAGCTGGCGCGTTGGCCAGCCTGTTGCAACTGGCCAAGTCGCCAACCAAACGCCGTTTGTAGCTGAGCTAAAAACACGCTGTCAGAGAGGGAAAGCAACTCGCTAGCGCGATCAGGTTTGACGCACCACACCAAAGACAACCGCTCTTGAGACATAGGTAACAGCGCCAAAGGGCCGCTTTCAGTAAAGCGTTCAAATGCATGTCCATGATGTGGCTGCTGAGCACGAATATTGGCAATGATCGCCACTTGATCAAAGTCATGCTCATCGAGGGTCAGCCCTACTTGATCGCAGCTCGATGATAACGCACCGTCTGCCGAAACCAGCAATCGACTTCGAATATGCTCACCACTAGAGAGGGCGATCTCAACGTGCTGAGCACTTCTCTCAAGTTGTAGCACAGAATCTGGGCAGTAGAGCGTAATCGCGGGGCGCTCACTGACGAGCTGGTGATAAATACGCCCAACATCAGCCAATTCGACAACGTAGCCCAACGCTTGATCACCGATCTCTTCTCTGCTGATCGACGTCATGCCTGCATGGCCGCGATCAGAGACATGGATATGATTGATGCTCGTTGCCACTGGCGCGATGGCTGCCCACAGCCCCCACTGCTTCAACTGCTTCGCACTGCCATAAGAGAGCGCGATCGAACGCGAATCAAAGCCAGGGTGTCGACTGTGATCGGACTCGAAAGACTCCACAACCGCAATCGACAACTCACCATGACACAGAGTATCCAGCGCGAGAGCCAGCGTCATTCCCGCCATGGCTCCCCCTGATATCACCACATCATACTGCTTCATCCTGATTCCTTACTGACGAATTAATGGATCGTAGGTGCGCGCTCGGGCGTACTCGGTTTTTGACCGAACTCGGCATGAATCGTCAGTACGCACGCTTTGATGTGCTCGATCACTTGCTCAAGTAGATCGGCCTGCTCTTGCAGATCATCATCTTCGTCGATACCCAATTTCGAGATCTCCTCAAGATCCGCTAGGGCTTCTTTGCACTCTTGAGACGCTTTTTTCAAATTGGTGCCTACCAAGCCAAGCCCAGAGATAAAATGGTTTACCCAATCGGCCACACCATCAGCCACATCAAACAACGAAGCACTGGCCTCCTCATCGGGCAATAGCAAGGCCATCTCTAAGCTGGCGCTGGTCATATCTGCAACCGTCACATCCAACGTCTTTTGCGCGTGTGCTAACGCACTGGTTGGCCATCCCATGCCTTCGTTGGTGTAGTCAAACAGCATCGGCTGCCAGCTTTTATCAGTCAGACTCAAGCCACCGCTGAGCATGCCCGTCAATAAGCCGTGTAGCTCAGAAGGGTTTACAGCTAATCCGGCACTTTGCAGTTCGCTAGCGAGAGAGAGGTAATCTGGTAGGGATTTATTGCTCATAGAAATGACCCAAATTTTACAGGAATGGGACTAATCCTAACACTTACCACACCTGGCGAAAACGCGCGAATCGACAATAGTGAATAGCTTTTACGCAAATTGTCCATTTCGTGTCTTTTTACACCCGAGTCGGTCGTGAAAAGCTTGAATCTTATCTAGGCTTTTCCTATAGTTTCCTCCTCGGTGACATTGCGTAGGGCGCTGGATTGTCATCTTAATCGGAATATTTGAATTGATATGAGTAATCAAGCGGTAGATGTCGAAATTTTAGGAAAGCTGACGAGAGTGAATTGCCCTGCGGGACAAGAAGACTCACTACGTCGAGCTGCAAAGCGCCTTGATGAAAGCCTAAAAGAGATGACCGCAAAAACTAAAATGACCAATGAAGTGCAATTGCTGACCTTCGTCGCGCTGAACTTCTGTCATGAACTCGAAACCCGTGATACTGTGGAAGAGCAACAGAATCACATGTGTGAGCGCATGGAATTGCTCACCGCATCGATTGACGATGCATTGAATAAAGTAAAGCCAGGACAGCAATAATCAAGAATTTACCCTGGAGTGTGCGTGAGGGGATTAGTCCCTGAGCCGATAAGCAATACCCAAGGGTCGGTACTTGATAGCTATTGAGCAAGCTCGGCATGCACCGAGAAGCCTACGGTTATCATTGCTGATCCGCCTTGAACCAGCTGGTTCAAGGGTCAACATCTCCAACGGCACTCTGGGGTATCCTCCTTGCGCAACATGCGTTGGATTTACCCTTTGATAGGGGTAACGCAGCATGTCTGAGTCTCGACAACAATTTCGTCAAACCATCCGCCAAAAACGACAGCAACTTGCCAGTGATGTGCAGCACCTCGCCGCGCTTGATCTCGTGCATCAGTTTTCATCACTTCCAGAGCTCACCTCTGCCGAGCACATCGCACTTTATCTCTCAACGGACGGCGAAATTGACACCATGCCGTTAATCGAATGGCTATGGCAACAAGGTAAAAAAACCTATCTCCCTGTGCTGCATCCTTTTTCCAAAGGCCACCTGCTGTTTTTGCACTATCACGCCAACACGCCGTTAGTGGAAAACCGCTTCTACATTCCAGAGCCCAAGCTTGACCAAACTCAAGTCATCCCGGTAGAAAAACTGGATTTAATCTGCACACCTTTGGTCGGGTTTGACTCCAGTGGCCAACGCCTTGGCATGGGCGGCGGCTACTACGATCGTACCTTAGCCAAATGGTTTGCCTGCTCGCAAGGCGCAAAGCCAATTGGCTTAGCCCATGATTGCCAACACGTTGATGTCCTACCTGCTGAGCAATGGGACGTGCCACTTCCAAAAATAGTGACCCCAAGCCGGATATGGGATTGGGAATAGACGTCATTTGCGGCTATAATCGCGCGCAATTCACCGATATTTACACCGCATTTAGGAGATGGGCATGACTCAAGATGAAATGAAAAAAGAAGCCGGCTGGGCTGCACTACAATATGTCGAAAAAGGCAGCATTGTCGGTGTGGGTACGGGCTCCACTGTGAATCACTTCATCGATGCATTGGGCACAATGAAAGACGACATCAAAGGTGCCGTATCCAGCTCTGAAGCTTCCACCGAGAAACTCAAAGGACTCGGTATCGAAGTGTTTGATTGCAATGACGTGACCAAACTGGATGTTTACGTCGATGGCGCGGATGAGATCAACCCAGCACGTGAAATGATCAAAGGTGGCGGCGCGGCACTGACTCGTGAAAAGATCGTCGCGGCGATTTCCGACAAGTTCATCTGTATTGTCGACAACACCAAAGCCGTTGACGTTCTTGGTCAATTCCCATTGCCTGTTGAAGTCATCCCTATGGCTCGCGCTTACGTTGCACGTGAGCTGGTTAAACTTGGTGGTGAGCCTGTCTACCGTGAAGGTGTTCTGACCGACAATGGCAACATCATTCTCGACGTTCACAATATGAAGATTGTTGAACCTAAAAAGACCGAAGATCAGATCAATGCCATCGCAGGCGTCGTGACCGTTGGCCTATTCGCTCATCGCGGCGCGGATGTCGTGATCACCGGGACACCAAACGGAGCCCAAATCGAGGCATAAAACGACTTAATTTAGTTATTTCCTTACAAACGGCGCCTTTAGGTGCCGTTTTTCTTTTTAGCCCGATAAAAATTATTCCTTATTCCGTAATTTTCTTACCCAAGCTGTATTTTTTTTGTTAACTTAGTGAGCAGAAGACGCACAAGGAAAACGTTTGCGTCACACTAAGTGTCGAAAAAACGTTGTCATTTAACATGTGCGCCAGTTAAGCCCCAATTTCCCATTATAAGGATGAACATAATGGCCAAAGTTTCACTGGAAAAAGACAAAATTAAGATTCTACTCCTAGAAGGCCTTCACCCATCGTCGGTCGAAGTTTTGCAAGCCGCTGGCTACTCCAACATTGAGTACCATAAAGGTTCCCTTGCAGAAGATGAGCTTCTAGAAGCCGTTAAAGATGCCCACTTTATTGGTATTCGCTCGCGCACCAATCTTTCCAAGGAAGTGATTGATGCTGCAGAAAAGTTAGTCGCGATTGGCTGTTTTTGTATTGGTACCAACCAAGTGGATCTTAATGCGGCGTCCGTTCGCGGTATTCCAGTGTTTAACGCCCCATTCTCAAACACGCGCAGTGTGGCAGAGTTGGTGCTAGGTCAAGTTCTCCTACTCCTTCGCGGTATCCCTGAAAAGAATGCCCTTGCCCACCGTGGCATTTGGAAGAAGAGTGCCGATCACTCTTACGAAGCACGCGGTAAACGCCTTGGCATCATTGGTTACGGTCACATCGGTACCCAGCTTGGCATCATCGCTGAAAACTTGGGTATGCGCGTCTACTACTACGACATTGAAAACAAACTCTCTCTTGGCAACGCGACACAAGTCCACACCATGAGTGAGCTTCTCAATAAGTGTGATGTCATCTCTCTGCACGTACCAGAAACGCCAGAAACCAAAAACATGATGGGCGCTGAAGAGTTTGCTCGCATGAAGCCAGGCTCAATCTTCATCAACGCCGCTCGTGGTACCGTGGTGGATATTGAAGCGCTGTGCCATGCAATGGAATCAGGCCACCTAGCTGGCGCGGCGATTGATGTGTTCCCGGTGGAACCAAAGACCAATGCGGACCCATTTGAATCGCCATTACAGAAGTTTGATAACGTTATCCTCACTCCTCATGTCGGCGGTTCGACACAAGAAGCGCAAGAGAACATCGGCGTAGAAGTCGCGGGTAAATTAGCGAAATACTCAGACAACGGGTCAACCCTATCGAGTGTTAACTTCCCAGAGGTGTCGTTGCCTGAACACCGTGACTGCTCGCGTTTGCTGCACATTCACAAAAACCGTCCTGGCATCCTGACGCAAATTAACACCATCTTCGCAGAAGACGGCATCAACATCGCGGCTCAGTATCTGCAAACCAGCGCAGAGATCGGCTACGTGGTGATTGACGTTGAAACGGGCCGCTCTGAAGAGGCGCTTGAGAAGCTAAAAAGCATTGAAGGCACCATTCGCGCGCGAATCCTGCACTAATGGTTCGTTGAGCAGCAATAAAAAACCACCGCGAGGTGGTTTTTTATTGGGATAAACTTAATTAAAGATGGGTTTATGGCTTGAGCGTTCGCTCTCCGCGAGCAATGCCTACCACGCCACTTCGCGCCACTTCAATCACGTCCGTCACTTCAGAAATCGCTTGAATGAAGGCATCCAGTTTGTCGCTGGTCCCGGCCAACTGAACGGTGTATTGCGAAGAGGTCACATCGACAATTTGGCCGCGGAAAATATCCGCCGTGCGCTTCACTTCAGCGCGAGCAAAGCCACTGGCTTTGACTTTCACCATCATCAGTTCGCGTTCGATATGCTCAAACTCGGTGACTTCTTGCACTTTCAGCACGTCAATCAGCTTGTGCAATTGCTTTTGAATCTGTTCAAGCTGCATGTTATCTGAAATGGTCGTAATGTTGAGGCGTGATAACGTCTCATCGTCTGTCGGTGATACCGTCAATGACTCAATGTTGTAGCCACGCTGAGAGAATAGCCCCACCACGCGAGACAAGGCGCCCGGCTGGTTTTCCAGTAGTAGTGAAATAATATGTCGCATAATTAGGTTCTCTCCGTTTTGCTCAACCACATTTTGTCCATACCCTCGCCTTTGATCTGCATTGGGTAAACGTGCTCTGTTTCATCGACATTGATATCCACAAACACCAAACGATCTTTCATATCCAAAGCTTGCTTTAGGCCCGCTTCCAGCTGATCGGGGGTTTCGATACGGATACCCACATGCCCATACGCCTGTGCAATGGCTGCAAAGTCAGGAACAGAACTCATGTAGGAGTTGGAGTGTCGCCCTTGGTAGATAATGTCTTGCCACTGTTTGACCATGCCCAAGAAACGGTTGTTGAGGTTAATGATCTTCACCGGAATATCATACTGCATCGCCGTAGAGAGCTCTTGGATGTTCATCTGAATACTGCCATCGCCCGTCACGACAACCACTTCTTCATTCGGCTTAGCAAATTTCACTCCCATACCCGCAGGAAGGCCAAAGCCCATCGTGCCTAGACCACCAGAATTGATCCAGCGGCGAGGTTTATTAAACGGATAGTAGAGCGCGGCAAACATCTGGTGCTGACCAACATCAGAAGCCACATAAGCGTCGCCATTCGTCAGCTTGTGCAGTGTCTCGATAACTTGCTGAGGCTTAATCCGCTCTGGAGAGGTTTCATACGCTAAGCAAGCGCGATCGCGCCATGTTTGAATGTCGTCCCACCAGCGAGTCAATGCTTGTTGATCGTTGGATGCTTGTTGATCTTCTAGCAGATCAACCATAGCTTGCAGTACTTTGTCCGCAGAGCCGACGATCGGCAGATCCGCTTTGACGTTTTTAGAGATGGATGAGGGATCAATGTCGACATGCATAACTTTCGCATCGGGACAATATTTCTCTAGATTGTTGGTGGTGCGATCATCAAAGCGAACCCCAACACCAAAGATCAGATCGGCGTTATGCATCGCCATGTTTGCTTCATACAGACCATGCATCCCGAGCATACCGAGCGCATTTTTGTGTGTGCCGGGAAAAGCCCCTAGCCCCATCAGTGTGCTAACAACCGGCAAATTCAGCGCTTCTGCCAATTTGAGCAGCGGTTTATCTGCTTCGGCGATCACCGCGCCACCACCGACATAAAGAACCGGCTTTTTCGCGTCGAGCAGCGCTTTCAGCGCCTTTTTGATCTGCCCTTTGTGCCCGCTGGTTGTCGGCTTATAAGAGCGCATTGAGATGGATGAAGGATACTCGTAAGGCAGCTTCACCAGAGGATTCATCACATCCTTAGGCAAATCAATCACCACAGGACCTGGTCGTCCGGTAGTGGCAATATAAAAGGCTTTTTTGACCGTTTCAGGAATATCTTCCGCTTTTTTCACCAAAAAGCTGTGTTTTACCACAGGACGAGAGACACCAACAATGTCACACTCTTGGAACGCATCGTTGCCAATCAGGTTATTGGGCACGTTGCCAGAAATGACGATCATCGGGATAGAATCCATGTACGCCGTCGCGATCCCCGTAATGGTATTGGTCGCACCGGGTCCAGAACAGACAAGCACCACACCTGGATTGCCCGTTGCTCTTGCATAGCCGTCGGCCATGTGGGTAGCGGCTTGTTCGTGACGCACGAGAACGTGCTTGATTTGGTCGGTTTTGGCGTGCAGCGCATCATAGATATCAAGAACGGAACCACCTGGGTATCCAAAAATCTGTTCAACGCCTTCTTCGATCAGAGATTGCACCACCATCTCTGCTCCGGACAACATTGCTGCCATATTTTTCTCCTTACCAGTACCTCAATCAATAAGGTCAATCAATTGAGCTGGTTTTACATAGTCTAGGGCTTATTCGTAGCCTAATCGAAATACATACACTTTTTCGGCTATGTCCTGCTCTGTCGTAACAAAAAGCAAGGTAACGCAACAAATGTAACGTTTAATTAGCACCAGGTCTAATGCGATTTACCTCGCAAAATTGACAAGATGCTACTAAACAAGGAAACAGGTCCTTAAATACTCACTAAGTGGCACTAAAGCAATACAAGGCATTAAAGTAATCGGAAATTTCAGTCATATATATTGTTTCATCACTTCTTATCACCCTAATCTCATTGGCTAAAGCTGATGAGTAAAGCGCAAAAAAAATCCCTCAATGACTCATGTATGTCATTGAGGGATTTTTCATCAATCGAAAAATTATCCTAGCGCGGAACTACTTGCGTTCCGGCTTATCACTGTACATTTCTTCGATTTCGTCCTGATATTTATCATTAATCACTTTTCTTCGCAGTTTTTGAGTTGGCGTTAGCTCGCCATCGTCCATTGAGAAGGCTTTAGGCAATAGTTTGAACTTTTTCACTTGCTCAAAGTTGGCCAACTCTTTTTGCAGATCTTTGACTCGCTTTTCCAGCATTTCGACCACTTGGTGGTGTTTTATCAGCTCGACCCTGTCGTGATACTTAATGTTCAACTCTTTGGCGTACTCTTCCAAGCTGTCAAAACAAGGCACAATCAGAGCGGAGACAAATTTGCGCGTATCGGCAATCACCGCTACCTGCTCAATGAAGTGATCTTTGCCAATCGCCCCTTCCACCACTTGAGGCGCAATGTATTTACCGCCGGAGGTTTTCATCAGCTCTTTGATACGGTCGGTAATAAAGAGATGGCCATCCTCATCAATATGCCCCGCGTCTCCTGTCTTCAAGAAGCCTTGCTCGTCAAAACTCTTCGCTGTCTCTTCGGGCATTTTGTAATAACCACGCATGACCATAGGGCCACGAACGAGAATCTCGTTGTTCTCTCCGATTTTCACTTGCGCACCGGGCATAGTGACACCAATAGAGTCAGGGTTAAAACCGGTATCGCTCCAGCATGACACCGTCGCGGTGGTTTCCGTCATACCGTAGCCTAACTTGACGTTAATGCCTAAAGCATGGAAAAAACGGCCAATGGTTTCATCAAGCTTTGCGCCGCCACAAGGCATAAAGTTGATGCGACCACCCAATAAAGCACGCAGCTTCGACAAAACCAACTTATCCGCAAGCGCATGTGACTTTTTCAGTAGAAAAGAAGGCTCTCGTCCCTCTTGATGACACGCTGACACCTTAGCGCCCATATTCACCGCCCAAGTAAACAGCACTTTGCGAATCAATGGGGCTTTAGACACTTTCTCATGAATGGCCGAGAAGATTTTCTCGTAAAATCTTGGCACCGCACACATCACAGTAGGGCGCACTTCGCCTAAGGCATCACGCACTTGCATGGTGTCTTGCAGATAGCAGTTGGTCGCGCCTTTGTAGAGCACGTAGTAAGTCCACGCCCGCTCGAACACGTGAGACAACGGTAAGAAACAGAGCGACACATCCTCTTGAGAGAGGCTCAGACGTTTGTCATGCCCTTCGAGTTGTGCGGCAATGTTAGCGTAATCGAGCATCACGCCTTTCGGTTGACCGGTAGTACCTGAGGTGTAAATCAGTGTGAGCAGATCATCGGCGTTTGCTTGGCTTAAACGCGCGTCAAGCTCCGCTTGGTGCGCTTCGCTGCCGCTGGCAATAAACCCTTTCCAGCTCATCGCGTTCGGCGCATCCCCTAATTCGATGTCATCGGACATAGCGACAATCAACTCAAGCTGCGGGCACAGTGTCGTGATCTCTAACGCCGCATCAAACTGGGCTTGCTCGCCAACAAACAGTACTTTCACATCTGCGTTTTCTACGATGTATGCGGACTGGGCGGCGGTGTTGGTCGGATAAATAGGAACAGTCACGATACGGGCTTGCAGCGCACCGATATCAGCGATGGTCCATTGCGGCATGTTGTTGGAAAAAATGCCGACTTTATCTTGTATTCTCAATCCTTGAGCCAATAGTGCAAGCGACACGGCGTCCACTTGCTGACCGAACTGCTTCCAACTGATGTCTTGCCAAGCACCGTTCACTTTGTGCTTGAGCGCGGCGCGCTCGGCGCCTTGTGCAATTCTGTCTCGAATTCGTTGTACGATATGAAAATCTAAATTGGCCATCACTTCTACCTTTAGCTTACACCTGTAAGCCTTATTTCAGCGCACAAGTGTACATTTCAAGTTTGAAAAGGCAACTGACACTCATCAAACTTCTGCCGCTAAATAGTAAAAAACCTCGGGAGGCCAGAGCCACCCAAGGTTTTTTAATACAAGAAAAGTGTGTCAATTAGTTTAAAGCGACCACTTCACCGCACACCATCATCAGTTGATCACGCAACCAGATGTGGCCTTTGTCTTTTTCACTCGACTCGTGCCAGCTGAGGTAGCCACTGATACTGGCGTTCTCAAACGGGAACTCAAGTACTTGTAGCTGCTCTTTGTTGGCGGCATTTTCAACCATCCAACGCGGTGCGATAGTCACGAGCTCTGACTGACCGACCACGTACAGCACGTTACTCAAGCTCGTACCTTCATAGTACGCTTGTAAGTCTAGATCACGATAAGCTTGCTCAGAGAAGCTACGTTGACCATGGATTTTAGACAGTTTTGCGTGACGCTCACGCAGCAAGTCATCTGCGCTCACGCTGCCGTTAATGCGCGAGTGTGCTTTTGATGCGACGACAACCAATTCGTCTTGGAAGATTTCTGTGCTTGAGAAACCTTGCTCATCAAAACGGGCGTAATCAATCACAAAATCAATTTCTTGATAACGCATGCGCTCAGCCAATTGACGGTCAAATTCCGCATCGAGGTGCAGTTGAACATTCGGTGCCAACTCGTGAATCGTTGCCATGATTTTTGGTGCAAAACGCATGTCACAAGGGCTGCAAATACCAAGCTTGAAAAGACGTGTTGACGTTTCAGGAGAAAACACAGAACTTGGCAGCTCGTTACGGATCAGTTGCAACGCTTGGCGCACAGGGCCAAACAGTTGGCGAGCGCGTTGAGTCGGCTGGATACCGCGACCTTGACGCATAAAGAGTTCGTCATTAAACATCACTTTTAGGCGTGCGACAGCGTTGCTCACTGCAGGTTGAGACATGCCCAAGTTATGCGCAGCGCGTGTGATGTTTTGCTCTTGCATCACTGCATCAAACACGGTTAATAGGTTGAGATCCACTCCACGTAACGTACTTTCCATACGGTAGCTAGACATAGCGCTAACCGATTCTTTCTTGTCATTCATTTGGCAAGCCTCATTAAAATTCGTCAAATTCATTCAATATTTTTGATGCGAATAGGTGGGGAACAGAAAGCCGTGGCACGGGATGGCACTCGTATTTCTAAGTCAGATATTTCCTAACGCATTACTACTATCAACGAATCAAACTGCGCTTATCAACTAGATTGATATTTAATCAGTATTTTTTATCATACAAATCAGAAAGAACTTACAAATCAACATGTTAATCCACATATAAAAATAACTAAAACGCTGTTTTTTATAGAAATATACAAATATTTTATATACCTAGCGCATTTCCATATCGCGCCGCTATTATGGAGGGAATCAATAGTTACTCTCGCAGATACAAAAACAGCATCAATAACTGATGCTGTTTTTGTCGAATCAACGTAGCGCCTATCTCAACGCTAGGAGGGGGTAACATAACTTGGAAAATCCACTCGCTCCCATAGTTCACCGGTCAACGCCAACTGATCATCCCAACGCCCTTTTTCAATCCACGCCACAATTGCCTGTGCGACATCGGGGTAATTCACACTCTCTGCTCCAGGCTCATCGAGCCAACGACGAACAATCGAGGCATCCAACATCTCCATCGACGACGCCAACCCGAGATCCTCTAATGTTGCCACATTGCTCAGTTGCTCAAACTGCCCACTCAAGGGCTTGAGTAGCAGCTTCTTACCCAACGTCAACGCTTCTGATGGCAGCTCAAAACCACCATTGGCAATCACCCCACCGCAGCGATTGAGATGGTGATGAAAAGAGGAGACGCTGAGTGGCATAAACTCGATATTGTCGATAAGTTCAGGTTCGATGATTTCTGGGTGATAACAGATAAAGCGATGGTTAACAAAGCGAAGCAACAACTCCGAAATGTCGGCGGTGCTTTCAAACGGCAAATAAACCAAAATAAACGCTTCTTCTGCCACTTCTTCTCTGTGCGTATGCACAATTGGTGGCAAAATGGGTTGATCAAAATGATACCAATGCAACCCGATGTGATAATTGGCTGGGGCAAAATGCTCGATGACTTGTCTATCAAACCAACTCGCGCCACGTAAAGGGACAGGGTAGCGAAAGGCGTTTTGGTGGCTGATGCTAATCGATGGGATGTTTTGTTGCCGTGCGGCCCAAGCAGACACAGGCTCGAAATCATTGAGGACGAGATCGTACTGAGATAAGTCGAGCTGTTTGACTTCTCGCCAAAAGTGCCAGGGGTTATTGCTCAAGGCGGTTTTTAGGTAATCCACCTGACCTTTATTGGTCACAAATGAAAAGCCTTGCCGAGTTTGATAGTCGCCAAACTCCTCCATAGAGAAGTACTTAGACTTTTCTCGCCCAGAAAAGAGAAACTGCACCTCCAACCCGCTCTTTTTTAAACACTGTGCCATTGCTCTTGCACGAGCGATATGACCATTACCAGTGCCTTGAACGCCATACAGTATTTTCACTCATTAACCTCCAATCAGGGTGAGGGCAGCTTGAGCACACATCATGCCCAAGACGGCGCCTAACAACACATCAGTGAGAAAATGGACACCCAACAAGATACGAGATAAGGCGATGAAACAGGCCCAGACTAACGCGATGACCGCTAAGCCTGGATAAAAGTGTCCGATCAAGGTGGCCATTAAGAACGCCGCTGCCGTATGCCCAGAGGGTAAACTGTAGCGATCGGATGGCGTAATAAAAGAGGGCACCAGATCTGACAACTCCTGCGGACGGCGGCGCTTAAATAGGTTTTTCAACGTCCAGTAAATCGGAAGCTCGATAAGAAACGCCGTTAAACCAACAAGCAGAAACCAAGCCCCAGTATCGCCACCCCAGCCCCACGCTAGAGCGCCAAATAACACATAGAGGTGCCCATCACCTGTGTGAGAAACGGCTTTGCTCAAGCGAGACACAGGCCAAGAAAACTTGTGCTGCAAGCAAAACAATGAGAACGCCAAATCTAACTTTGCGATAGGTTCGATAGTACGCATGACCGACTCCTTTCCATGACGGTATTGATGACAAATTAAGCGTTTTTGGTGACAGGTTCGTGAACGTTTCACTGTAGTTGCGTGACATCAACATTCAGTAGAGAACGCAAAACTTTGCGTCTGTTGAAAATAAAGAAAACAAGAAAGAGGAGAAAACTTGCACTTTAGGGTTGACCTATGCGGTTGAGTACGGTACTAATTTGTTAACTTAATTTTGTGGATATATAACGACCTTTAAGGACACGTTAATCATGTATATGCGTTTTTCTCTCCTGCTGAGCCTCCTCCTTATCGTGACCAAATCGCGCGGGTAGGCTGTGGACGAAAAACCACCACACAGATTCAAAAAGCCCGCATCAATATGCGGGCTTTTTTTTACTATAACGAAACCGGAAGTCATCGATTCACTCACTCAAATGTGTAGAAATCACTAAGGAAGCAAACATGAACGATCAAGTCATTATTTTCGACACCACATTGCGTGATGGCGAACAAGCGTTGTCAGCAAGTTTGACAGTTAAAGAGAAACTGCAGATTGCCTACGCGCTTGAAAGACTCGGCGTTGATGTTATTGAAGCAGGCTTCCCTGTATCGTCTCCGGGTGATTTTGAATCCGTCCAAGCGATTGCTCGCAATATCAAAAATAGCCGAATCTGTGCGCTTTCTCGTGCAGTGGCAAAAGACATCGATGCGGCGGCTGAAGCATTAAAAGTCGCAGACCAATTCCGTATCCATACCTTCATTTCAACCTCTACAGTGCACGTTCAAGACAAGCTTCGCCGCAGCTACGACGATGTAGTCGAAATGGGTGTCAAAGCGGTTAAACATGCGCGTAACTATACCGATGATGTCGAATTCTCGTGTGAAGACGCTGGCCGTACTCCAATTGACAACCTATGTCGTATGGTCGAAGCGGCGATCGATGCAGGTGCCAGTACGATCAATATCCCTGATACCGTAGGCTACACGGTGCCCAACGAGTTTGGCGGCATTATTCAAACTCTATTCAACCGCGTGCCAAACATCGATAAAGCGATTATCTCTGTTCACTGTCACGATGACCTTGGTATGTCTGTTGCCAACTCAATTGCAGCGGTTCAAGCAGGTGCACGTCAAATTGAAGGCACCATTAATGGCATCGGAGAGCGAGCGGGCAACTGCTCTCTCGAAGAGATCGCGATGATCATCAAAACTCGTCAAGAACTGCTTGGCGTTCACACTGGCCTTAAACACGACGAAATCCATCGCACCAGTAAACTCGTCAGCCAATTGTGCAATATGCCGATTCAATCCAACAAAGCGATCGTCGGCGCCAACGCGTTTAGCCACTCTTCCGGCATTCACCAAGATGGCATGCTGAAGAATAAGAACACTTACGAAATCATGACGCCAGAGTCGATTGGATTGAAAAACCAAGCGTTGAACCTAACCAGTCGCAGTGGACGTGCCGCGGTGAAGAGTCATATGGACTCGATGGGCTACAAGAGCGAAGAGTACAACCTAGATGCGTTGTACGAAGATTTCTTGAAGCTGGCTGACCGCAAGGGGCAAGTGTTTGACTACGATTTGGAAGCCTTGATGCACTTCTCTAACTTGCGCGAAGAAGATGACTACTACAAGTTGAACTATCTCAGCGTGCAATCTGGTAGCGTAATGGCCACCACCAGTATCAAGTTGCAGTGCGGTGATGAAGAGCGCTGCGAAGCAGCCGTCGGCAATGGCCCGGTGGATGCCTTGTACCAGTGTATCTATCGCGTCACTGGGTATGATATTGTGCTGGATAAGTTTGACTTAACCGCCAAAGGTGAAGGGGAAGATGGTTTGGGCCAAGCGGATATTATCGCCAACTACAAAGGCCGAAAATATCACGGTACCGGTGTTTCAACGGACATTGTCGAAGCCTCAGGCCAAGCCCTTCTTCACGTGATCAACAGCATTCACCGTGCAAACCAAATTGCTGAAATCAAACAGAAAAAAATCGCAACCGTATAAGACGCCTGAGACTCCGGTCTCTAGGCTTCACGATAATTAAAATTAAAGGATTAACATGACAGACAAAACGTACAACATTGCCGTTCTCCCTGGTGACGGCATCGGCCCAGAAGTAATGGCGCAAGCCAATAAAGTACTGGATGCGATTGAGAGTAAGCACGGAATCCGCTTTGAGCGTGAACAGCATGATGTGGGTGGCATCGCCATCGACAACCACGGTACGCCACTCCCAGAGAGCACGGTGAAGGCGTGTGAAGAGTCCGATGCCGTTCTATTTGGCTCAGTAGGTGGTCCGAAATGGGAACATCTACCGCCGAACGATCAACCTGAACGTGGTGCGTTACTGCCGCTACGTAAACATTTCCAACTCTTTTGCAACCTGCGCCCAGCTCAAATCCATTCTGGACTGGAAGCCTTCTCACCACTCCGCGCAGACATCTCTGAGCGTGGCTTTGATATCGTCGTCGTGCGTGAGCTGACTGGCGGCATCTACTTCGGTCAACCGAAAGGACGTGAAGGTGAAGGCGCCAACGAGAAAGCGTTTGATACCGAAGTCTACCACCGCTTTGAAATCGAGCGTATTGCGCGTATTGCGTTTGAGTCTGCACAGCTGCGCCGCAAGAAAGTGTGCTCAGTTGATAAAGCGAACGTACTGCAAAGCTCTATTCTATGGCGAGAAGTGGTGGAACAGATCGCAAAAGAGTACCCAGATGTTGAGCTTTCTCACATGTACATCGATAACGCCACGATGCAGCTTATCAAAGATCCGGCTCAGTTTGATGTCATGCTGTGCTCGAATATTTTCGGCGACATCATCTCGGATGAGTGTGCGATGATCACCGGCTCAATGGGTATGCTCCCTTCTGCCAGTCTCAATGAGAGCAAGTTTGGTCTGTATGAACCCGCTGGCGGTAGTGCCCCGGACATCGCAGGCAAAAACATCGCCAACCCAGTAGCGCAAATTCTGTCAGCAGCGCTCATGCTGCGTTACAGCCTAGGCGAAGAAGCCGCAGCGCAAGATATTGAACATGCCGTGTCAAAAGCGCTAGCCGCTGGCGAGCTTACCGCAGACCTTGCTGGTAACAACCCCGCTCTGACGACCTCAGAGATGGGCGACAAAATCGCTGGATACATTTTAAACTCGTAATCGACAGACCAAACACAACAGACTATAAGTCGTCATGACACCGCCAATCGCCGCTTGGCATTGGCGGGTTTATCGACAAGGACGACGAGGAAGAGCAATGGGTAAAACATTATACGAAAAGGTGTATGACGCACATATCGCCGTCGAAGCCGAGGGTGAAAACCCTATCCTTTATATTGATCGTCACTTAGTGCATGAAGTGACCTCACCACAAGCGTTTGATGGCTTGCGTGAGAAAGGACGCACCGTGCGTCAAGTCAGCAAGACCTTCGCAACCATGGATCACAACGTCTCGACCACCACCAAAGACATCAATGCATCCGGTGAAATGGCGCGAATCCAGATGGAAACGCTGTCCAAAAACTGTGAAGAATTTGGCGTCACACTGTATGACATCAACCACAAATACCAAGGCATTGTCCACGTAATGGGCCCTGAGCTCGGTATTACGCTTCCGGGTATGACCATCGTATGTGGTGACTCACATACCGCAACGCACGGCGCCTTTGGTTCCTTGGCATTCGGTATCGGCACCTCAGAAGTTGAGCATGTGCTTGCCACTCAAACCTTGAAGCAAGCGCGCGCCAAAACAATGAAGATTGAAGTCAAAGGCAAGGTCGCCCCAGGCATCACAGCAAAAGACATCGTGCTTGCCATCATAGGGAAGACCACTGCCGCAGGCGGCACGGGTTACGTAGTCGAGTTCTGTGGTGAAGCGATCCGAGATCTGTCGATGGAAGGTCGTATGACGGTGTGTAACATGGCAATTGAATTAGGCGCTAAAGCAGGCCTGATTGCACCCGATCAAACCACTTTCGATTACATCAAAGGTCGTAAATTTGCGCCTACGGGTGCCAACTGGGACGCTGCCGTAGAGTATTGGCAAACCCTGAAAACCGACGATGACGCCAAGTTTGACGCAGTCGTTACGCTAAATGGTGCAGACATCAAACCACAAGTCACTTGGGGGACAAACCCAGGACAAGTGATCGCCGTCGATAGTCCAATCCCTACGCCCGAGAGCTTTCAAGATCCTATCGAGAAAGCCTCTGCTGAGAAAGCCCTTGCCTACATGGGACTAGAAGCTGGCAAAGCGCTGTCTGACTACTCCGTTGATAAAGTATTCGTTGGTTCTTGTACCAACTCTCGTATCGAGGATATGCGCGCCGCTGCCGCAGTGGCGAAAGGACGCAAAGTGGCGGCTCATGTGCAAGCGTTGATCGTACCGGGTTCCGAGCAAGTGAAAGCGCAAGCCGAAGCTGAAGGGCTCGATGTCATCTTCAAAGAAGCTGGCTTTGAATGGCGCTTACCTGGTTGCTCTATGTGTCTTGCCATGAACAATGACCGCTTAGGGCCAGGAGAGCGTTGCGCCTCCACATCAAACCGAAATTTTGAAGGTCGACAAGGCCGTGGGGGTCGTACCCATCTAGTCAGCCCTGCCATGGCCGCGGCTGCCGCCATTGCTGGCCACTTTGTTGATATTCGTGAGTTAAACTAAGGAGACACCACATGTCAGGATTTAAACAACATACCGGCTTGGTCGTGCCTCTCGATGCAGCGAATGTCGACACTGATGCAATCATTCCTAAGCAGTTCCTACAAAAGGTTTCGCGCTTAGGGTTTGGCAAGCACCTCTTTCATGATTGGCGATTTCTAGATGATGCCGGCGAACAGCCTAACCCGGACTTCGTCCTCAACGCTCCGCGTTATAAAGGGGCCTCAATCCTGCTCGCACGCGAGAACTTTGGTTGTGGTTCATCACGTGAACATGCTCCTTGGGCGTTAGCCGACTACGGTATCAAAGCCATGATCGCGACGAGCTTTGCCGATATTTTTTACGGCAACTCGATCAACAACCAAATGGTCCCTGTGCGCTTAGCAGAACAAGAAGTCGACGAGATTTTTCAATTTGTTGAGGCCACTGAAGGCGCGGAAGTGGAAGTGGACTTAGAAGCGATGAAAGTGCGTGCTAACGGCAAAGAGTACAGTTTTGAGATCGATGAGTTCCGTCGTCATTGCTTGCTCAATGGACTCGACAACATCGGTTTGACCTTACAACACGAAGAGAAGATCGCCGCTTTTGAGGCGAATATCCCCGAGTTCTTGCGTTAATCTCGCACTTACCATAAAGCTGGCAACCTGCCAGCTTTTTTTTTGACCACTCTGAAGATGAAATATATCAGCCACTCGGCGGGTCTCAATCATTATGTACGATTTGTCAGATCAGATTTGTAAAGGTATAAGATGAAAACATCGCTCGCTGCACTTCTCCTGCTCGCCCCTATCTCCGCGTTGGCTGCACCCAAATCAAAACTTTGGGCATATTGGAACACAAGCAACCCGGAACACGCAGAGTCAATCTCTCATCAAGCATGGCAAGAGCTCCTTGATAAATATCTGGTTGTGCAAGGCGAAGACCATCTGTTGCGTTATGGCGCGTTTGAGCCTCAAGATACACTCAAACTCAATCGATATATCGAGTCATTGGAGACGATCGACCCTCGTCAATTACGCCAGAACCAGCAATATGCCTATTGGGTAAACCTGTACAATGCAGTCACCGTTAAACTCATCATCGACCACTACCCCGTATCATCCATAACGAAACTCGGTGGGCTATTTAGCTTTGGCCCTTGGGATCAAGATGTCCTGACGATCAATGGCCAAGAGGTCACTCTCAACGATATCGAGCACCGCATTTTACGCCCAATCTGGCAGGATCCTCGTACTCACTACGCCGTCAATTGCGCCAGTCTTGGCTGTCCAAACTTGCAGGCGTCTGCGTTCACCGCAGAGAATACTGAAGCGCTGCTAGAACAAGCCGCAGAGGCATTTATCAATAGTTATAAAGGAGCAGAGATACAAGGTGAGACACTCACTCTCTCCTCAATTTATGATTGGTTTGCCGCAGACTTTGGCGACAAAGAAGCGCTGTTTGATCACCTAACCCACTACCGCCCGGAACTGGCCGAGTTTTCAGGCAAAATACGCTACGATTACGATTGGCAACTGAACGAACGAAAAGAGTAGTCGAGAACAACAAGAGTAAAAACGAGAAACGCCCAGCTGATTAGCTGGGCGGTTGAGTGTTCAAGCCTGGCGGTGTCCTACTCTCACATGGGCGGTGCGGCGATCCGCAAACCACACTCTACGTTTTTAAGAGAATTACAACGAGAAACGCCCAGCTGAATTAGCTGGGCGTTTGAGTATTTAAGCCTGGCGATGTCCTACTCTCACATGGGCGGTGCGGCGATCCGCAAACCACACTCTACGTTTTTAAGAGAATTACAACAAAAAACGCCCAGCTGAATTAGCTGGGCGTTTGAGTATTTAAGCCTGGCGATGTCCTACTCTCACATGGGCGGTGCGGCGATCCGCAAACCACACTCTACGTTTTTAAGAGAATTACAACAAAAAACGCCCAGCTGAATTAGCTGGGCGTTTGAGTATTTAAGCCTGGCGATGTCCTACTCTCACATGGGGAAGCCCCACACTACCATCGGCGCTAATTCGTTTCACTTCTGAGTTCGGCATGGAATCAGGTGGGTCCAAATCGCTATGGTCGCCAAGCAAATTTTGTTGTCTACTCACCATGATGAGTGAGACGAATAACTGGTGCTGATACCCAGACTCGAACTGGGGACCTCATCCTTACCAAGGATGCGCTCTACCACCTGAGCTATATCAGCACACAAAATCTTGTGTCGGTGGACTAAAAAAACCCGTCTAACAACGGGCTCTCTTTATTTTTAGATACCTTGTTCTAAAAATCAGAGGTCTTACCTTTGTCTTCACTTTATATAAAAAGTGAAAATAAATAGGGCCTGGCGATGTCCTACTCTCACATGGGGAAGCCCCACACTACCATCGGCGCTAATTCGTTTCACTTCTGAGTTCGGCATGGAATCAGGTGGGTCCAAATCGCTATGGTCGCCAAGCAAATTCTTTAATTCGGAAAGCTGTTTTCAGTTCTTACACATTCAATGTTCTTTCATTGAGTCCATCAAAACCCTTTGGGTGTTGTATGGTTAAGCCTCACGGGCAATTAGTACAGGTTAGCTCAACGCCTCACAGCGCTTACACACCCTGCCTATCAACGTTCTAGTCTCGAACAACCCTTAAGGGCACTTAAAGTGCCAGGGAAGACTCATCTCAGGGCTCGCTTCCCGCTTAGATGCTTTCAG
>NZ_JCBDHE010000053.1:0-11688 GCF_059834225.1 Vibrio sp. R10-SG3-ISO3
GCTGATTAATGCTCCTACCCCCACAGAAGATTCTTCAGCGCCGCCTTTTTCAATACCAAATTTGCTGTGTATTGTGAGAGAATTTTATGTTTTTACCCAAAGGGTCTCGCTATCGTCGCCAATAATCATCGATGTGTTGGGAATGAATGGTATGATGGAAGCCTTAAGAAAGTGGGCTTATCGCCGATATAAGCCGCAACAGAACTGAAACTAAGACCATCATGAATATAGTGGGTATCGCGATTGGCGCGACCGGATTATTGTTATTGTGCCTGTTTCTTTGGATGCTGGCACTCTCGCTGCGTAAAAAGCGTTTAGAGAATGAGCGTAAAGCGCGCGATATGGCGCTACGAAAAGCCATCGAGAAGAATCGTAAGCAGGAAAAAGAGGAGCGCTTGTATAAAGCGGAGTCTGGCCATGTCCCGACGATTCTGTATTTAGCGAAAGAAGCGGAGCGCCATAACATTCAAGAAGCCTTGTATTGGTATACCAAAGCGGCCAAACAGGACAATGTGACCGGGATGTATGGCGTGGTGCGTATCAGCAATCGCATGAAACAAGATGTGATCTTGAAGGAGCAGGCCAAGTACTGGCAAACGTGCATTGCCGCCCATGAGGGGAGTCTTCCTCATCGCTTTGAGATGGGAGTGGCGCTGTTCCACGGACGTGGTGTCGAGAAAGACATTGTGAAAGCGCTAGAGACGATAGAAAGCGCCGCCAAGCAAAACTTTGTTGATGCGATCAACTTCCTTGGCGACTGGTATATTGCACCGAATAACCCACAGACTAATCCAACAAAATCGACGGAGTATTTTCGTCGCGCTGCGGCGCTGAAAAGCAATGAAGGTCGAATGAAGTTAGGTCTGAATTATATCTACGGACGTGGTGTTCCTGTCAGCCACGAAAAAGGGTGTTACTGGCTCGAAAGAGCGGCGGAAAAGGGTTACCTTGAAGCGATGTACCGTGCCGGTGAAGCTTGGATGGATTACCGCCCCAATGGCAACTCTATCGCTTATATTTGGCTGTTTCTAGCGGCGCAACTCGGCTACGAGCAAGCCAGATTGCTACGCGATCAAGTGGCACTGAATATTGGTGTGGATACTGTCGTGGGCTTGCAAGCCTTATCTAAGCCAATGTTAAAGAAGATCCGAGAAAAGAAAGTCAGCAAGCATTCGATTATTCGTGCGTTGAACAAGCTCTATAAACGCAAAATCCCGTTATTAGAGCAGGATCTATCGGTCTTGAATAAAGAAGAGCTACTGAGCAAAGAAGCGCTGCCAAGCGGAGGCGATTCTGCGTTACCAGAGTCGCAAACAGAGACGCGCCAGCCAGATCCTTCTCGGCAAGGTGAGACGCAAGATCAAGGTGAGGAGCGTACAACGAGCGACCCACTAGACTTTAGCCAGTCACATTTTGCACCGACATCTAAATCATCCGGTCATTGAACCGATCCGACGAATGATTGAATGTGCAACAATAAAAAAGGCTCCCAGTTGGACTGGGAGCCTTTGTCGTTTATGCATGTGTGATTATGCGTTCTCTTGATTGTGTTTCGATTTGCAAACGGCTGCAGTAAACACAACGTCGGTTGAACTGTTTAGCGCGGTTTCTGCGGAATCTTGCACAACACCAATGATAAAGCCGACCGCGACGACCTGCATCGCCACTTCGTTTGGAATACCAAAGAGGCCACACGCTAAAGGAATCAGCAGCAATGAACCACCGGCCACGCCCGACGCGCCGCAGGCAGAAATGGATGCCACAATGCTTAGAAGCAAGGCTGTCATTAGATCAACTTCAATGCCCAGGGTATGAACCGCCGCCAACGTCAGGGTTGTGATGGTAATAGCTGCACCTGCCATGTTGATGGTGGCCCCGAGTGGGATGGACACGGAGTAGGTGTCTTCATCTAAATCCAGCTTTTCACACAACGCCATGTTGACCGGGATATTGGCTGCACTTGAACGGGTAAAGAAGGCGGTAACGCCACTTTCACGCAGACATTGGAATACCAGCGGGTATGGGTTTTGACCAGTCTTTACTAAAACAATCAGTGGGTTGACCACCAATGCGATGATTGCCATCGAACCAAGTAATACCGCTAGAAGGTGTGCATAACCAGCCAGCGCTTCAAAACCTGTGGTTGCCAGTGTTGAAGAAACGAGACCGAAAATACCAAAAGGAGCAAGACGGATAATGAAACGAACGATTTGCGATACGCCGTGGCTAAGATCTTCAAACACGGCTTTCGTCGTACCTGAAGCATGATGCAGAGCCAAACCAAGACCGACAGCCCAAGCTAGGATACCGATGTAGTTTGCACTCATTAGCGCATTGACTGGGTTGTCGACCAACTTAAACAGCAGCGTATTTAATACTTCACCAATGCCTTGCGGTGGTGTAGCGCCTTCTGCACCCGATACCAGTGTCAAGGTGGTAGGGAACAAAAAGCTCAGTACGACGGCCGTTAGGGCGGCGGTTAATGTACCAAATAGGTACAAAACCACGATAGGACGCATGTAAGTGTGTTGGTTTTTCTTTTGGTTGGCGATAGACGCAGCCACCAAAATGAAAACCAAGATAGGCGCGACGGCTTTTAGTGCGCCGACAAATAGGCTTCCAAGTAACCCGACACTTTGAGCAGACTCCGGAGACACGGTAGCCAGTCCAACACCAAGGATGATACCGGCTAGGATCTGTAGCACCAGATTTCCGCGCGCAAAGCGGGCAAAAATAGAGTTGTGTTGCATATGTATCCCTGCAATGAATAATTATCTGAGGTTATAGTTATTCCAGCTATTCCTAGCTGAAGCCGATATACTAGCGTGTTGAAATAATGTGTCTAGAATTAATTGAAACATAGATGAAACAATTGGATTTTTATCAAAGTTGTAAATTATATGTTACCAAGATGGTGTTATCTACAATAAAAGAATGATAAGAAAAAGGGAGCATACGCTCCCTTAGTGTTGTCTTAATTGGCCGCATTCGGCATCGACGTTAGTGGTGGTGTTTCATCCCGCTCATCACCTTTTTCACAGGAGCGGTAAAGGTTTGTGACTCGCCATTTAGGTATTCAATGGTCACTTCAATCTCTTCACCTTCGACCAAAGGTGCCGTTAAATCAAACAGCATGATATGCAGGCTACCCGGTTTCAGTTCCACTTGCTCGTGGGCGGGTACGGTGATGCGCTCAATTTGGCGCATTTTCATCACATCGCCCTCTTTGATCACATCATGTAACTCCACTTTGCCTGCCGCACTAGTGGAGGCCGAGGTGATGATTCGCTCCTCATCACCTTTGTTCATTAGGGTGACAAACACGGCGCTGGTTACCGCTGCGGGCGGCGTGGCACGAGCGTACGCATGGTGTGTCATGACATCGGTATTCGCAATGGCTGAAGCGCTCATCAGCAGCGAAGACAGTAGAAGTGTAGGCAGTTTCATCAGGCAATCCTTTCTTTCTCAATCAATTATTTTTCATCAGCCTGCTGGGGCTGTTTGGTCACGGTGTTCAACGCCTCAACAATAGGCGCGGGCGTTAGAGTGTGTGGGACTTTGGTCAACAGTGTCCCATTCGGCGCTAAAAAGTAGAAGTAGGAGCTGTGATCGAGTGTGTAACCTAGCTCAGAGTTTTCCAGTTCGGTTTTTCTAAATATTACGCCATAGCGATGGGCGAGCGGGGTGGTGATCTCAAGAGGCGCCGAGAGCCCTTCTATTGACGGATGAAAATACTGCGCGTAGCGATGTGCATCGGCAGCGGCATCTCGCTCGGGATCTAAAGAGATAAACATGGGTCTAAATTGGTGTTGAACCTCTTCACCCACCTGATTTAGAGCGCCAGCCAGCATGGCCAGTGAAGTGGGGCAGACATCGGGGCAGCGAGTGAACCCAAAGTAAACCACACGGATACGTGGGTCGGACGAGTCAAAAATATCAACGGGTTGGCCTTGCTCACCATACAATATGGACGCGTCACGGCTATCATTGGTTGGGGTGACCTGCGATTGGTGATCGAGATAGCTTTTAAGGCCAAATCCCAGCGCAAAGGCGACGACTAAAATCAGGGACCAATTTCGACTCATCTTTCCATCCTTACTGAGAGTTTATGGTGGGTATGACCGTCAGAGACGGTGCCATACCAAGTCATGGCGTCTGTCGTACAGACGGGGAGTAGCAGTTCGCCTTGATATTGGCCATCCCCTGTCCGCGTAAGCAAAAACTTTGGCGAACCCATCTCCATTTCAACGCCCTGGAGTGACAGAACCAGCGATTGAGCATCGTTGTCTGGCCAGGCGACAGAGACGGTAGTCGGCAGCAGAGGCTGACTGGTGTCTTTATCCGCGTGAATCGAGACCTTGCCTAATTGACACGAAGACGTGGTGAGGGCGCAGTACTCACTTAAGTCAATGGAAGTGTGTTGGTGGCGGGCTGTGCTCAACCAATGATAAATGTCACTGGCAAAGTAACCGCCACTGAGCGCCATGAGCACCAGTAGCCACCGCCAACGGCCTTTCCCGTGTATCGAAAAGCTTGATGTCATCGAACCGCCTCTCACATAAAAATGTCACATCGACCAACAAGAGTGGCGGGATGTTACCACAGCTCAACGTGAACTCTGTATGGCCGGTAAGGATTTGTGCGCAAAATCAATGCTTTTTAAGCAGGCCGTAGATAGCGTGGCTTAATAAGCGGCCATCAATGTTTTCCTGATGACTTAAGATTCCCTCAAGGGTCATACCGCAACGCGTGGCGACGGCGCGGCTCGCGTGATTGTCGACCGCAGCGCTCAGTTGGACTTTTTCCATCTGGTATTGGTCAAAGGCGATGTGCGTCAGCGCTTGAACCACTCGCGTGGCTATCCCCTTACCTTGATGGTGTTGGCTTATCCAGTAGCCGACTTCAACGCATTTGGTGTCATGGTTGATGCTATTGAAACTGCAGTTACCAATAATATCGCCATTGTAGAGGATGGCGCAGGTCATGGATTTGCCATCGGCGTAATCATGTAAGGAGCGTTGAATGAACAGGCGAAAATCTTGCTCTGTTTGGCAATGGGCAGGCCAAGCTAGCCATTGTGTTAGGTAGGGCAGTTGCTCTGTGACCAACTGAGCATAGTGGGCCGCGAACGACTCATGAACCAGTGCCAATGAGACTTCGTCATCAACCTCATAACGAAACATGCTTGCACTCCTTTGCAAAGAAATAACGCGCTCGTTTGAGCGCGTGGGTGATTATTGGTTGTTGATGTGCGCTTTGAAACGAGCTTGAGTTTCTGCGTCAGCTTTGTTGTACCAAAAATGGAGCATTTCTTCGGCCGTATTGCTGTCAACTTGTGTGGTAGGGGCTGGCGTGGCAACTGCAGCCGTAGCAGCGACGGTAGAGAGTGCTGCGACACCACCTTGGCGGTTGTACTCGGCCAGTTCGATTTGGTGGTTGCGCCCAAGTTGAAAGCCATCTTTGACCAATTTATCTTGTTTGGTCTCCAGCATGTTGCCACTCTCATCTACAAGTGACCACTCGACATGACTGATTTGCTTGCGCGCCTGGTTTTCATTGCGGTATTTAGGCAGAGCAAATTCTAGCTTAGTGTTTGAAGCGTTGAAGGTGCCAACGAGCGGATCGCTTTCTAAAATGACGCGATCATTACCTTGGTCAAAATAGGGTTGGTACTGGAACAAAATTTGGTTCTCACCATCTGGTAGGGTCAGGGTTTTCGACGCAGAGAAAAACCCGCCTTCTAGTTTAGGGCTAGCGCCATTGACCACTAATACATTAATGGTATCAGGAATGGAAAGGGTGACATCGGCAAAGGCTGCGCTACTGATCAATGCGGTCGCAGCGAAAAGGCAAAATTGATTTTTCATGGTATTCCCTAATTACAGAGTAGCCTATGAAACAGGCACTTAACTCATGCATCATCGCGCGTATCGGGCGTCGATTTCAATAACCTTATGTGAGAAGTTTGAAAATTTAACACAATCTTCATTGGCGTAAAGGTCGCACACCGATTAGACCAGATTCTGTATGGTTTATTGTGCGGCGTACTTCACGGTAATCTCAAAAAGGTTTTCGCTATAGTGTAGGAATGTTCAATTCAACCGGAGGATAACGCTATGACAAGCAGCATGCTGGTCGACTTTTTCGTGCGACAATCAGCACTAGACAGCAAACTCGTGTTGTCGTCGTGGTACAACTTGGACTACTGCCTTTCCCTGCTCAGCAAAGAATCCTCATCACTTTGATCCCCTTTGTCAGCGCCATGCGCTGCGAGAAACACAACCGTTAAATACATTTTAAGATCGTCACTGCGTGATGCCGCATATGCATGCTGCTCTGGCACGCTTGCGTATCGCGAGTGCTGGCGATCAATCAAAGGATCAAAAGATGAAACGCATTCCAGAACCGTTCCGTATTAAGATGGTGGAACCGATTAAAATGACCACCTACCAAGACCGAGTTGAAGCGCTCAATGAGGCTGGACTTAACCCGTTTTTGCTTAGAAGTGACGATGTGTACATCGACTTGCTCACCGACTCCGGTACCGGAGCGATGAGTGACAACCAATGGGCAGGCTTGATGCTGGGGGATGAGTCTTATGCGGGCAGCCGCAACTACTACAACCTTTGCGCGGCAGTAGAGCATTTTTTTGGCTATAAACTTACGGTTCCCGCACACCAAGGTAGAGGTGCTGAGCAGATCCTCTTCCCCGCGTTGATTGAAAGAATGAAAGTGGTACGCGGTGGTACTGAGCCTGTCTTTATCTCCAACTACCATTTTGATACGACCGCAGGTCATATCGAGCTAAACGGCGGCAAAGCGATTAACGTTGTCGATGATCGCGCGTTTGATACTACCACGCCGTATGACTGGAAAGGCAACTTTGACCTCGATAAACTGCAAACCACCATAGAGGCTCATGGTGCCAACAATATCTGTGCGATCATCACGACGGTGACGTGTAACAGCTCGGGTGGGCAACCTGTTTCCATGGCCAACATGCGCGCGGTGTACGAGATTGCTTCGAAAAATGATATTCCAGTGGTAATCGATTCCGCGCGTTACTGTGAAAACGCCTACTTTATTAAGCAACGTGAGCCCGGCTATCAAGATAAGTCGATACTTGAGATCATCCGTGAGATGTACCAGTACGGGGACATGTTGACCATGTCGGCGAAAAAAGACCCAATGGTGAACATTGGTGGTTTATGCTGCATTCGAGATCATGAAGAGTTATTCCAAGCAGTGCGCACCCGATGTGTGCCGATGGAAGGGTTTGTCACCTATGGTGGTATGGCGGGCCGTGACATGGAAGCGCTCGCACGTGGTCTCTATGAAGGGGCAGACGAAGATTTCCTTCATTACCGCATCTCTCAGGTTGAGTATCTAGGTGAACGTTTGCAAGAAGGCGGTATCCCGATCCAAACGCCAACGGGCGGCCATGCGGTGTTTGTCGATGCGGCGAAAATCTTGCCTCACATTCCAGCGGATGAGTTTCCTGCCCAAGTGCTCTGTAATGCGCTCTATTTAGAAGCGGGTATTCGCGCGGTTGAGATTGGCTCTTTGTTGCTTGGTCGAGATCCTCAAACGGGGGAACAAAAAGCCTCTGATTTGGAGTTGATGCGTTTAACCATTCCGCGCCGCGTCTACACCAATGATCACATGGATTATATTGCCGATGCGATCATTGCCCTGAAAGAGCGCGCACATGAACTCAAAGGATTGACGTTCGATTACGAGCCACCAGTGCTGCGTCACTTTACGGCGCGTTTTCGCTCTAAGTAATGGAGTATATTTGCCTAGGTAAGTATTCACCTAGGTCACTATTCACATAAACAACAACGCGCCAAACGGTTTAACACCGAGTGGCGCGTTGCTTCATCAGAGCGTGGTTTAGTGATTGACTGCTCGCACTTTACCTTGTTTCAAGCTGCTCAGTACCTCAGCCTTTGGGCCGTCAGCGATAATGCTGCCTTTTTCCATCACGATGACCCTATCGACGACATCAAGCATTGAGGTTTTATGCGTGATAAGGATCAGCGTCTCGCTCGATTTCAATTGAGAGAGCTGCTGCTTGATATGCATCTCAGAGCGATTATCCATTGCGCTGGTGGGTTCATCCATCAGCAAAACGGGTGGGCGGCCAAGTAAGGCTCGCGCGATGGCGACGGATTGTCTTTGACCGCCGGACAGCAGCATTCCTCCTTCACCCACTTGCCTTTCTAGCCCAGCAGGGTCTTGTTGAGTAAACACGGTCACGCCAGCGCGGTTAGCCGCATCCATTACATCGCGATCGTCGGCTAGCGGTTTGCCAAGCGTAATATTATCGCGAATCGAGCCGTAGAATAGCTGACTGTCTTGCGGTACACAGCCAATGTTGCGTCTTACGTCGATGTGGTGCATTTGGTCTATGTCCGTATCGTCGATACGCACGTGTCCTTCAGTGGGTTTGTACAAGCCCATGATCAAGCGCTCAAGTGTGGTCTTGCCTGAGCCAATTCGACCTATGATCGCCACTTTTTCTCCTGGGTTGATAACTAAACTGAGATCTCGAATAGACGCGATGGGTGAGTCAGGGTAGTGAAAGGTGACTTTATCAAGCTCAATCTTACCGTGTACGATTGGGCGGTGAATGTAGCGTTTACCCTCTTCTTGTTCGTCAGGCATCGACATGACTTGCTCAATGATGGTCATTGAGGATTTGGCTTGGTTGTATCGAGTCGAGAGCAGTGACAGCTGCACCATAGGGCCAATCGCTCGACCGCTCAACATGGTGGCAGCAATCAGACCGCCCATGGTCAATTCACCTTCAGAGATCAAATACACACCAAGAATGATCATCCCAACGTTCGACGCTTGCTGAACAAATCCCGCTGTGTTCTGAATGCCATCGGTAATTCGGCGACTTTTGATGTTCCAGTTGGCCATGTGGGCAACGGCTTCTTCCCAGCGGAACTGAAATTGGCTTTGGGCGCCAAATAGTTTCACGGTTTCAAGCCCAGCCAAACTCTCAATCAAGTTCGCGTATTTTTGCGATGCGAGTCTTGAACCCTCTTCGATGGTATGACGCAAAGGCCCTTGAATCAGCAGTGAGTAGATGACCAGGATCACCACCCCGACAATCGGTACCAGCACCAAATTACCAGCCATTAGCCAAATCAGAAGCAAAAACAGCAGCGCAAAAGGCAAGTCAATCAACGAGCCTATGGTTGCCGAGGTGAAGAACTCACGAATCGATTCAAACTCTTGTAAGTGGCGAGCAAATGCACCCACGGAAGGGGGGCGAGACTCCATTCGGATCCCCATCACTTTGCTAAAGAGTTTGGAGGAGATGAGAATGTCCGACTTTTTACCTGCTACATCAATGAAGTAACTTCTTAGTAGTTTGAGCACCAAATCAAACAAGAAGATGACAAAGATACCGCTCGCCAACACCCACAAGGTTTCAAACGCCAAGTTGGGGACCACTTTGTCGTACACCAAGCGGGTAAACATTGGCGCAGCAACGGCGAACAGGTTAATGAGAATAGACGCAATTAACACATCTCGATAAATGCGTTTCGATTGCCAAATGGTGCTCCAGAACCAGTGCCCCTTTTTGGTATTGAGCACTTCGGGTGAGCGTTCATCGTAACGGAATTGCTTTTTGACCAAGAAGTAGCGGCCAATGTAGAGCGCTTCGAGTTCATCCATGCTGATGGAAATCGGCACAAGGCCGGATTCACCCGTAACGATTTCTGCTTCGCTGCCTTCGTCATTGATGCTGTTGAGAACGCACGCGTCACCGCTTTTGAGCAGCAACACAACGGGCAATACCAATTGAGGAATGTCGCTCAGTTTTGAGCGGTTTTCTTTCGCGACTAGACCAGCCCGTTCAGCCGAGCGCGGAAATAGGAAAGGTGTGAGCTTCCCGTCAGCAAGAGGCAGCCCATTGATGAGTGCCTCTGGAGAGTTCGCTAAACCATAGTAGCGACTGACGTAGATAAGCGAATTTAATAGCGGATCCTGCATGCTAACCCTTTGTCGTTATTTATCTACGATGAAGCCCTGGAAGACTTCAATAAAATGTTCAGATAGGAAATCAAGCTGCGTTTGTGTTTCCACGCGCGAGGCGATGGTCTTGATACCCAAATTATGCGCAGTGCGCGAGATAGACGTCAATGTGAACTTCTGCTTTTCATCATCAAGGTGGTGAGTGTAGAGATAATCCAGTTTCACGTACGCAGGACGGAACTCGTTGATGTAATCAAGCGATTGGAAATTCCGGCCGTAATTATCGACACCAAAGTCGGCGCCAGCCGTACGAATGGCATTACAAAATAGCGCAGTGTGGTGTGGTGCATTGATAAAGCAGTTTTCTGGAATCTCAAAGTGGAGCAGAGGGGCGACTTTGCTGTGCTTGGCTAAATATTGAGATATCCAGCGAATGAAGCTTGGTTGGGAAATACTGCTTTGCGACATATTGATGGCAACGGGTTCTTTGAATTCGCCGCGGCTTAGCTTATCCACCACCGATTGAATGACGTACTCATCAAAGATGTGGCTTGCGCCCAATTGCTCGAGCGCAAACAGGTATTGGTTGGCGGTATAACGCTCATCGCCTTTCTCAATCGCAGAGAACACCTCGCGGTGGTATGTCTGTCCCCAGGAGTCGTTCGCGGCTTGGAACCTAAAGGAGAACCAATCGTTGCTGATCGCCTCTTCCACCAAGTTTTTCCATTGCTGTTTGCCCATGAGATTTTCAGTGTTTTCACCGGTCACATAGCCATAATTGGAATCTGGGTTTGCTTTGGCCGCTGCCAACGCGTTATCGAGCATGGTGAGGATTTCAGACGTCCCGCGCGATGTTTTGCTGTACACCACACCCAGTGACACATTAGCGGTCGCCATGCCGGTAGGATCGGCACTGACATCTTGCACAAAGGTAATGATGCTGTCCGCCATCAGTTTGAGCTCGCTGTCATCGATGTTAGGAAGGATGAAACCGAACTCTTCAGACGAGATACGCGCTAATGTCGCTTCCGGCGAGGAGATAGAGACTTTTAGATGTTCGGCCAGCTCTCTGACCATGCCATCACCCGCTTCATAGCCTTTTTCTTCATACAGTTCACGGATAAAGCTCGCCTCTAAGATAGCAACGCCACCCATTCCGCCTTCGGTCAACCATGCGTTTAATTGGCTCATGTAGTAAGCGCGGTTGCCTAATTGAGACACGGGATCGATGTAGGCACGTTGTCTCAATTGCTGTGCTTCTTGAGCTTGCGCTTTAAACGATTTTTCTACTTGTGCAGACATGCTGTTGATGCCATCGACCACGTAGATGAGATCTTTGGTCGCTGGGCGGGGAAGAGGTTCGCCGAATTGATTCTTCGCCACTTGCTCCATTTTGGTGACGATGAGCTGGAGCGGCTTTAATGCGCGGCGCAAGATGAAAGAGATCGCAAACAAGCCAATGAGGAAGATAAAGCAGAACGCATAAACCAAACGTTCGAAGGCAAGCCATAGCTGGGTGTAGGCATCCCCAGGGTGGCTGACAATTTCGACTTCCGCCAACTGCATCCAGCCACTGGTGACCACACGTCGATCGTGAATAGTGTCGAACAGCTTAAGATCGGTAAACCAAGTTGGAACATTGACGGGTTTGATAGGGTAGGCGCGCAATATCTCATCGCCTGTATCGAGGAAAAT
>NZ_JCBDHE010000054.1:0-57421 GCF_059834225.1 Vibrio sp. R10-SG3-ISO3
CCAACAACATCCTCAAAAAAGGCGGCGCCTGCGGCCGACGCCTCGACTTTATGATGCAAGAGTTCAACCGCGAGTCAAACACGCTCGCCTCGAAGTCGATCAGCACCGACATCACCGCATCCGGGGTCGAGTTGAAAGTGTTGATTGAGCAGATGAGAGAGCAAATTCAGAACATCGAATAGTCTCTTTTAGATGACTAACTGTGCAAAGCTCCTGTTTACTTTATAAGTCGATAGGGGCTTTTCATTTTTCCACCAACATCCTCTGACTTCACCCAACAGCCCCACCACTGCTCTGACCTTTAAATAAAATTAGACTATCCCCTCCAGCCTAACCTTTTGATTTATTTTGGAACGCACTCTCTTAGCACTCGTTAATGACAATAAACTAAACTATTAAGTCACTTGCCCTAAGGTAATGGGATGTCAAAAGGGCGGCCTTGATGCCGCCCTTGTTGTGTCTGCAATAGCAATAATGGCGATGGCAGCCATATGTCCGCGATTATAAAAGCACCAAATACGCCATAAACAGCCCAGACAGCACATAAATGACTGGGTGAACCTGCTTGGCTTTGCCTGCTACCACCATGCTAAAGGCGTAGCTGATAAAGCCCATCGCCATGCCGTTGGCCGGTGAGAAGCTCAGTACGGTGAACATGATGGTGAAAAACGCCGCGATGCGAGACTCTTTTTGCTCCCAGCGGATTTGGCCAAGGCGACCAATCATGTAGATGCCGACCACCACCATCGCCGGGGCGACCATGGCCGCAGAGAAGATGGAAAAAAGCGGGTAGAGGAACAGCGACACCAAGAAGAGCCCCGCAACCACCACCGCAGCCAGGCCGGTTTTCGCGCCTTGCGCAGAGGCAATGCCCGATTCTGAGAATGCGGTGACTGAAGTCGTACCCAGCACAGAGCCAATCACGGTGCCGCCTGCGTCCGCAACCAGCGCCGAGCGCGCGTTCGGCACTTTGCCATCTTTGTCGATGATGCCCGCATCTCGGCCGACGCCAACAATGGTGCTGAGGCCATCAAAGAAATCGACAATCAAGAAAATCACCACAATAAACAGCAGATCAAACAGCTTGTCGGCCGTCAGCCCTGAGAAATTGAAGATGGCGCCAACGCTGCCCGACAGGCTTGGCGGCGCAGCCACTAGGCTCTCTGGGATGGGGGCGTTTTGCGTCCCTAGCATCCAGTCGGCCACAACGGTCAGCACAATCGCCGATACAAACGAGATAAAGGTCGCCAGTTTGATGTCACGAATCATGCAGCCGAGCGCGATAAAGATACTGATGTAGGCAATGATGACTTGCGGGTCATTGATTTTGCCCATGCTGACCAAAATGATCGGGTTCGAGACGATGATGCCGGCGTTTTTCAGGCCCAAAAAGGCGATAAACAGACCAAGCGATACGGTGATCGCCAATTTGAGATCTTCTGGAATAGACTCAATCATCGCCTTGCGAATATGGGTCATCGACAAAATCAGATAGAGCACACCAGAGAAGAAGATCCCCAGCAGCGCTTCGTGCCACACCAGCGCCACTGAGCCGCTCAGCAGCATGCCTTTAAAGAAGCCGTTCATGCTCATGCCTGGCGCGAGCATGACTGGGTAGTTACCAAACACACCCATGATCAGCGTGGCCGCTGCCGCCGCCAGTGCTGTGGCGGTAAAAATCGCGCCGCGATCCATGCCTGGGATGTCACCCAAAATCGCGGGGTTAACCGCCAAGATGTAACTCATCGCCAAAAAAGTAATAAATCCAGCGTACAGCTCCGTGCCTAGGGTCGATTTGCGCGCAGAGATATGAAAAGTGGATTCAAGCCACCCAGCGTTGGCTGAGCGTGGAAGTGCAGTGTCAGAACTCACAATACAACCTATCGGTAGATAAATAAGAGGGCCATAGCCCATCGCCAGCAGCAATGCCCGCAACAAGCCAAACGTTTGCGCGAATTGTAATGAGATGGGAACGGATTTCAACTGGTTTGGAAAAAGTGGGTGGTGGGTGGTGGGTGGTGGGTGGTGGGTGGTGGGTGGTGGGTGGTGGGTGGTGGGTGGTGGGTGGTGGGTGGTGGGTGGTGGGTGGTGGGTGGTGGGTGGTGAAATTTTGATGGATGAAAGGACCATGTCAAGAACATTCCCCCAACCTAATACCCATTACCCCTAACCCATTACCTATCCCCCCTTACCCATCACCCCTTACCCACCTCCCCCCTAGTCACTCCCCCCGATCCATGCTACTCTTCGCCTCCCTTTTTCTGGCCGAATTTTCGCCACCGATGTTGAGAGAAATCGCGCTCTTGACTGACGTTATGCCCGCGGTCAGTGCTATCTTTAATACATCGAATCTTATGGTGGACGTAACCTTATGGCCAAAGGCACCCTATACATTGTTTCTGCGCCCAGCGGCGCGGGTAAATCGAGCTTGATTTCAGCCATGCTGGAAACCAACCCTACCTACGCAATGAAAGTGTCCGTGTCGCACACGACACGTGGCATGCGCCCGGGTGAGCAAGATGGCGTGCACTACCACTTTGTGCAAAAAGAGCAGTTTGAAGCGCTGATCGAACAAGGTGCGTTTTTGGAATACGCGGAAGTGTTTGGCAACTACTACGGCACCTCTCGCCCGTGGATTGAGCAAAACCTCGATAAAGGCATCGACGTCTTCCTCGACATTGACTGGCAAGGCGCGCGTCAAATTCGTGAGCAAATGCCACAAGCTAAGAGCTTGTTCATCCTGCCGCCGTCAAACGGTGAGTTGGAACGTCGCCTGAACGCACGCGGCCAAGACAGTGAAGCGGTGATCGCAAAACGCATGGCGGAAGCGAAATCGGAAATTTCTCACTACAACGAATACGACTACGTGATCATCAATGATGATTTCGATAACGCGCTGATGGACTTTAAAGCCATCATTCGCGCCGAACGCCTCAAGCAAGATAAGCAAGCCCTCAAGTACAAAGGCATGCTGGATGCGTTGTTGAAATAAGAATCTAGACTATTCTCTACGAGATCTTGTATAATTTCTCGTCATACAAAATTTTAGTTAACTATTTGGAGTCCTTATGGCACGCGTAACTGTTCAAGACGCTGTTGAAAAAGTTGGCAACCGTTTCGACCTAGTTCTCATTGCGGCTCGCCGCGCTCGTCAAATGCAAACTGGCGGCAAAGATTCACTGGTGCCAGAAGAGAACGATAAGCCAACGGTTATCGCTCTGCGCGAAATCGAAGAAAGCCTTATCACAAAAGAGATCCTAGATGCGCGTGAGCGTCAAGAGCAGCAAGAGCAAGAAGCCGCTGAACTTGCCGCTGTTAGCAGCATTGCTCACGGTCGATAATCCTCTTCATCACACTCTGCCGGGCCTAAAATTTGTATCTATTCGATAGCCTCAAAGACGTTGCCCAAGAATACCTAACAGAGCCTCAAATTGAGGCTCTGCGTCAATCTTATGTGGTAGCGAAAGATGCCCATGAAGGGCAAACCCGCTCAAGCGGGGAACCATACATCATCCACCCTGTTGCTGTTGCTCGTATCTTGGCGGAAATGCGCCTGGATATTGAAACCCTCCAAGCCGCCCTTTTGCACGATGTCATCGAAGATTGTGATGTCACCAAAGAGCAGCTAGAAGAGAAGTTTGGCAACACCGTCGCAGAACTGGTCGATGGCGTCTCTAAGCTGGATAAGCTCAAGTTTCGTGATCGCAAGGAAGCTCAGGCTGAGAACTTTCGTAAGATGGTCCTTGCGATGGTGCAAGACATCCGCGTCATTTTGATCAAACTGGCAGACCGCACGCACAACATGCGCACGCTCGGCGCACTGCGCCCAGACAAAAAGCGTCGCATCGCACGCGAAACCCTCGAAATCTACTCACCCTTAGCGCATCGCTTGGGTATCCATAATATTAAAACCGAACTGGAAGAGCTCGGTTTTGAAGCGCTCTACCCCAACCGCTATCGCGTGTTAAAAGAGGTCGTCAAGGCCGCTCGCGGTAACCGTAAAGAGATGATTCAACGCATCCACACCGAAATTGAAGGCCGACTGGAAGAAGTGGGCCTGTCTGCGCGTGTGGTGGGGCGTGAGAAAAACCTCTTCTCCATCTACAACAAGATGAAGACCAAAGAGCAGCGCTTTCACACCATTATGGACATCTACGCGTTTCGTGTGGTGGTGGACACCGCTGACACTTGCTATCGCGTACTGGGCCAAGTGCACTCGCTCTACAAGCCTCGCCCGGGGCGTATGAAAGATTACATTGCGGTGCCGAAAGCGAACGGCTATCAGTCTTTGCATACCTCGATGGTCGGCCCACACGGCGTGCCTGTCGAAGTGCAAATTCGCACCGAAGATATGGATCAGATGGCGGACAAAGGGGTCGCAGCACACTGGTCTTACAAAGGCAATGGCGAGCGTACCGGCACCACCGCGCAAGTCAAAGCGCAGCGCTGGATGCAGAGCCTGCTTGAGCTCCAACAAAGCGCGGGCAACTCGTTCGAATTTATTGAAAACGTCAAATCGGATCTCTTCCCAGATGAGATTTACGTCTTCACCCCAAAAGGGCGCATCGTGGAGCTGCCTGTCGGCGCCACTGCGGTCGATTTTGCGTATGCCGTGCATACCGATGTCGGCAACACCTGTGTCGGCGCGCGCGTCGATCGCAACCCTTACCCTCTCAGCAAAGCGCTGAAAAACGGCCAGACGATTGAGATCATCAGCGCACCGGGCGCCCGTCCGAATGCAGCATGGCTCAACTACGTCGTGACCTCACGTGCGCGCACCAAGATTCGTCAAGTGCTGAAAACCATGCGCCGTGAAGAGTCGATTACCCTTGGCCGCCGATTGCTCAATCACGCCTTGGGTGATTTGTCGGTTTCCGACATCAATGAAGAGAACATCAATCACGTCTTGAGCGATCTGAAAATCAAATCCCTCAATGATCTGCTCGCCGCTATCGGTTTGGGTGAGTTGATGAGTATTGTCATCGCCCGCAGACTGCTTGGCGACGCCGATGAGCTCACCGAAGTCATCAACACCGACGGCAAGCCGAAGAAGAAGCTGCCGATCCGCGGCGCAGAAGGCATCTTGCTGACGTTTGCCAACTGTTGTCATCCGATTCCGGACGATCACATCATTGCTCACGTCTCTCCGGGTCGAGGACTGGTGGTGCATCGTGAGACGTGCCCGAATGTGCGCAACCACGAAAAAGAGCCAGATAAGTACATGGCGGTGGAGTGGTCAGACGATTACGATCAAGAGTTTATCGCCGAGCTGCGTGTCGATGTGCAAAACCGTCAAGGCGCCCTCGCGGAACTGACCAACGTCATTTCACAAACCGGCTCCAACATTCACGGTCTCTCGACCGAAGAGCGTGACGGGCGTTTGTACACAGTGACTGTGGTGCTCACCACCAAAGATCGTGTCCACCTAGCGGGCATCATGCGCAAGATTAAAGCCATGCCGCACACGCTCAAAGTGCGACGTAGAAAGTACTGATCCCCATCCAAATCAGAAAGCGGTCTTTAGGGCCGCTTTCTTTATCATCCATTTTTGATCACCATATTCTTTATCAACTAAGCCCTAACACCATGAATTTAGAACGTTACCAACGCATTCAAGAAGTGTTAAAAGCGCGCCAAGCGGATTTGACCCTTTGCCTCGAAGAAGTCCACAAGCCCAATAACGTCTCGGCGGTGATCCGCAGCGCCGACGCCACCGGCATTCACAAAGTGCACGCGGTTTGGCCTGATAAAATGCGCACCTTAAGCCACACGTCGGCGGGCGCGCGCAACTGGGTGGAAGTGGAAACGCACGACACCATTGAAGACGCGATGGGTGAGCTCAAACGTCAAGGCATGCAAGTGCTGGTCACCAATCTCTCAGAGACGGCGGTCGATTTTCGTCAGATTGATTACACCAAACCGACGGCGGTGATCCTCGGCAGTGAAAAAATCGGCGCGTCAGAGCAAGCCAAAGCGCTCGCCGACCAAGACATCATCATCCCTATGGTCGGTATGGTGCAATCGCTCAATGTCTCGGTCGCCAGCGCAGTGATTCTCTATGAAGCCCAGCGCCAACGCCAAGCCGCTGGCATGTACGACAACGCACAAAGCGCCCTGCCCGCCGAGACCATCCACCGCATCCTCTTTGAGCGCGGCCACCCCGTGCTCGCCAAAGTCGCCAAACGCAAACAGCTCCCTTACCCTCCCCTCGACGAGCAAGGCCAAATCGTCGCGGATAAAGAGTGGTGGGCGCAGATGCAGAGTAGGTAGGTAGGTAGGTAGTGCCTAGTTTCTAGTTCCTAGTGCCTAGAGGACGGAATTTCTAGGAACTAGGCACTAGGAACTCCCCCTCTTTACTGTACAAAAACACAGATAAATGCTTAACTATCCCCATCATTAATCATTGCGTGAGCGAAGCTATGTCCCAACTTTTGTCGGCTATTCCACTGACCTCTCTGGCGGGTGTCGGGGCGAAAGTGGCAGAGAAATTGGCCAAAGTCGGGCTGCTGTCGGTGCAGGATTTACTGTTTCACTTGCCGCTGCGCTATGAAGACCGCACTCGGGTCTACCCCATTGTTAAACTGCACGCAGGGCTATGGGCGGCGGTGCAGGGCAAAGTGATGAGTGTCGATACCTTGTTTGGCAAACGCAAAATGTTGGCGGTCAAACTCAGTGATGGCAACGGCACCCTCACACTGCGCTTTTTTAACTTCACCGCTGGGATGAAAAATCAATTCGCGGAAGGCAAAACGGTGCATGCTTATGGGGAAATCAAACGCGGCAGCTACGGGTTAGAGATTGTCCATCCGGATTACAAGTTTTACACGCCGCAGCAACCGGTTGAGACGGAGCCGAGTTTAACGCCCGTCTACCCAACCACCGATGGCCTGCGCCAACTCACCCTGCGTAACCTGACAGAACAAGCGCTCGCATTGCTCGATAAATCGGCGGTGCAAGAGCTGCTCCCTGCCGGGCTCTATGATAGCCAAATCACCCTCAATCAAGCGCTGCACACCATTCATCGCCCACCACCGAACATCAATCTGGAACAGTTTGATGAGGGCAAACACCCGGCGCAAGTGCGCCTCATCATGGAAGAGCTACTGGCGCAAAACCTATCAATGCTCGCGGTGCGAAGCCAAGGGCAAAAAGAGGCGGCGATCGCGCTGCCGCCGAGTCAAACGCTGAAACAACAGCTATTGGACGCCCTGCCGTTCTCTCCGACCAATGCTCAGCGCCGCGTCGTAGAAGAGATTGAGAACGACCTCGCCAAGCCACACCCGATGATGCGGTTGGTGCAAGGGGATGTCGGCTCAGGCAAAACCTTGGTCGCGGCACTGGCTGCCGTGCGCGCCTTGGAGCAAGGCAAACAAGTGGCCTTGATGGCGCCCACCGAACTGCTGGCAGAGCAGCATGCATTAAACTTTAGCCAATGGTTTGAGCCAATGGGCATTCAAGTCGGCTGGCTGGCGGGCAAGCTCAAAGGCAAAGCCAAGCAGACCCAACTCGAGCGCATTGCCTCGGGCGAAGCGCAAATGGTGGTCGGCACCCATGCGCTGTTCCAAGAGCAGGTCAATTTTTCTCAATTAGCCCTGGTGATCATCGATGAGCAACACCGCTTTGGTGTCCACCAGCGGCTAGAGCTACGTGAAAAAGGCGAGCAGCAGGGCGCGTATCCGCATCAACTGATCATGACGGCGACCCCCATTCCGCGCACCCTGGCCATGACGGCGTACGCTGACCTTGAAACCTCCGTCATCGATGAGCTTCCCCCCGGTCGTACGCCAATTCAAACCGTCGCCATCCCAGACACCAAACGCGACACCATTGTTGAGCGCGTGCGTCATGCCTGCTTAAACGAGGGCAAGCAAGCGTATTGGGTGTGTACCTTGATTGATGAGTCGGAAGTGCTCGAGGCACAAGCCGCCGCCGATACCGCAGAGGAGTTGCAGCGCACGCTGGCGGACCTCAAGATTGGTTTAGTCCACGGGCGAATGAAACCGGCCGAGAAGCAGGCCGTGATGCAGGCGTTTAAAGACAATCAACTGCACTTGTTGGTCGCCACGACGGTGATAGAAGTTGGGGTCGATGTCCCCAATGCCAGCTTGATGATCATTGAAAACCCAGAACGCCTCGGTCTGGCGCAGCTTCACCAGTTGCGTGGCCGTGTCGGACGAGGCTCGGTCGCGAGCCATTGTGTGCTCTTGTATCACGCGCCGCTGTCTAAAACGGCGCAAAAGCGATTAGGCGTTTTGAGGGAAAGCAATGATGGGTTTGTGATAGCCCAGCGCGATCTCGAAATTCGCGGCCCAGGCGAGCTGCTCGGCACCAAACAAACCGGGATGGCCGATTTTAAGATTGCCGATCTGATACGCGATCAACGCCTCGTTCCCGAAGTGCAACGCATCGCGCGCTACCTGCATCTCAACTACCCTGACCACGCCCAAGCCATCATAGAGCGGTGGTTGGGCGAGCGTGATATTTACGCGAAGGCGTAGGTAGAGGGTTGTGGGTAATGGGTCTGGGGTAATGGGTTGCGGGTGGTGAATACATTTACCGACAAGCGCAGCGCCCTACCACCTATTACCCATCACCCATCACCCATCACCTATAACCTCACCCCTTCACCTTCAATATCTTATCCCACGGCAGTGTTTCGTCGCCGAGGACGATAAAATTGGGATTCTCTAGCGTCTCGCGCTCATTGTAGGAAAGGGGTTCGAGGTGGGTGCTGAGAATGCGTCCTCCGGCTTCTTGGACGATGCACTGGGTCGCGGCGGTGTCCCATTCGCCGGTTGGCCCGAGTCGCAAGTAGCAATCGACCGCGCCTTCGGCCACCAAACACGCTTTCAGTGCGGCAGAGCCGAGTGGGACTAGGTCATAATTCCACTGGCTGCTCATGCGGGAGGTGATACGGTTGATGTTCTGCCTGCGGCTGATCGCAATCGCAATCGGGTAGGCTTTGCCATCATGCTGGTGAGTTTTGATGCGCACGCTTTCACTCATGTCGGGGATTTTCCATGCCCCTTTGCCTTGGTAAGCGTAATACGTGACCCCAGAGACCGGCCCATACACCACGCCCATCACAGGCTGATTGTTGTCGATAAGGGCAATGATGGTGGCGAAATCACCGCTGCGCGCAATGAACTCCTGCGTCCCATCAAGCGGATCGACCAACCAATATTTGTCCCACTCTGCACGTTTTGACAAGCTGATGTCCGCCGCTTCTTCTGACAGTACCGGAATATCCGGCGTCAATTCAGAGAGTTTTTCGACAATCAATTTGTGCGCAGCGATGTCAGCACTGGTGACAGGCGTTTCGTCGCTCTTGGTGTACTCTTGGTACTCTTTCTTCTCATAAATATCGAGGATCAATTGCCCAGCAGAGCGCGCAATATCGATTACCGCGGGGAGATGATGAGACAGGTCTTGGGTTTTAGGCATAATGGCAAATCCTTGGCGCGCGGGAGGCCGTAACCCGCTCGCTCATAACGCAGTGCTAAGAATGGCGCAGTGCTAATAGCAACGCCGTAATGCTTCGCGCTTCACAAAAATCAAGATGCGTAAGAAGCTCATCCGCTTGCGCCAACGGCCAGCGAATCACTTCCAATGGTTCCGGTTCGTCCCCTTGCAACTGTTCAGGATAGAGATCCTTGGCAATAAACAGGGTCATGCGGCTCGAGAAGTAGGACGGCGCTAACACCACCTCTTTAAGGGGGATTAAGGTACGTGCGCCCATACCAATTTCTTCTTTCAGCTCTCGGCAGGCCGCTTCACTGGCGGACTCACCCGGGTCAATCAGCCCTTTGGGGAACCCCAATTCGTAGCGTTCCGTACCGGCCGCGTACTCTCGAACCAACAACAGATCCCCTTGCTCTGTGATGGGCACCATCATCACCGCGTTTCGACCACTGGGCTTCATACGCTCATACGTACGGGTTTCGCCATTGCTAAAGCGCAAGTCGAGCGCTTCTATCGCAAACAATTTGGACTTCGCCACGGTGTTTTTTGCCAGAATCTCTGGCGGCGTCTGTTTCGCCACGCGCTTACTCCATCACTGGGGGAAATGAATAATAATCATTAATATAGGGGAATCACTGCGAAGATCCTAGGATCGATTGAGAAAAACCGCGCGAAAGTATCGAGCCCAAATAGGCGCACTTTAGCTATAAAAAAGGCACCCCGAAGGATGCCTATCAATAACGTTGTCAGAATTAGTAGTAAGAGTGCTCGCCGCGATCGTGCTCAGTCGCATCACGTACGGCCGACAGCTCACCCGCAAACTCTTGCAGCAGCTGCTTCTCGATGCCTTCTTTGAGCGTCACATCGACCATAGAACAGCCGTTACAGCCGCCGCCAAACGCCACAATGGCCACGCCGGCATCAGTGATTTCAACCAGATTGACATGACCACCGTGCCCGGCGAGCTGCGGGTTCACTTGCGTTTGGATCACGTACTCAACGCGTTCTACGAGCGGCGCATCGTCCGACACTTTACGCATTTTCGCGTTTGGCGCTTTGAGCGTCAGCTGAGAGCCCATTTTATCGGTCACAAAATCGATTTCAGCGTCTTCAAGGAAAGGCAGGCTCAGCTCATCCACGTAAGCCGAAAAGCCTTCGAAAGCCAGTTCCGTATCGGTCGCTTCGACCGCTTCTGGTGGACAGTAAGAGACGCCACACTCGGCGTTTTGAGTGCCCGGATTAACAACGAACACACGAATATTGGTGCCCTCGGGTTGCTGACCCAGTAGGTTAGCAAAGTGCTTTTGTGCGGTTTCTGTAATAATAATAGGTTTTGACACGACGAATACCTGAGTAATTTTGTAGGCTATTTGTTCACCATTCTACTCCTCGCCCCCTTGGCAATGCAAGCCGTTGACCTTAACTCTCATCATCCGGTTCGGGAGTGCGGCATAGAGCGTAAATATCCACCCTTTTTACCCCCACTTCAAGCAGTAGTCGAGCCAATTGTGAGACGGTTTCGCCCGTGGTCACCACATCGTCCACTATTGCCACATGATCGGCCTCCATCCCATCAAAGCGACGCTCAAACACCCCGTGTAAGTTGCGCCGCCGCTCACGTTTGGACAGCCCCTGCTGAGCGGCGCTGTGGCGGACCCGGCGAAACAGAGGCTGATAACTCACCTTCAGTCGCCGCGCTAACGCCAGCGCCAATTGCTCACTCTGATTAAAGCCGCGATAGAGCCAGCGCCGCCAGTGCAGCGGCACTGAGGTCAGCAGGGGCGCCGTCTCAGCCTCTTGGCCTATACGCGCCGCGAGCAGCTCTGCCAGCTTATCGGCCTGCCAAAATTGGCGCTCATACTTGAGTTTGTGCACGTAGTGAGACAAAGGCGGCGTGTAGTCACCGACGCACACCAAGCGTGACCAAGCCGGCGGCGATGTCAAACACTCACCACACTGCGCCTCGGCATGACACAGCACCAACCCGCAACACGCACACCGCGGCTTTGGCGCCAGCCAAACCTGACACGCCGAACACAGCCAACGAGTTGGCGGTGATGATCCCCCCTGCGCCAACGAGTGGGCCGATATGGGTAGCTGACACAGTTCGCAGTAGTGGGGGGCAAGAATGGGGGGATGGGCAGGGGGGGAGGGGAAGTGGGTGGTGGGTGGTAGGTGATGGGCACCGTGCCTATAGACGTTCAAGCTCGTCTTTCTACTGTTTTTCCCTTTACCCCCCCCCTTAAAACCCATAACCTCCCCCTATTACCTATTACCTATTACCTATTACCTATTACCCATTACCTATTACCTATTACCCATTACCCATTACCCATTACCCATTATCCCCCTCCACCCCCAACAATAAGGATGAAAAAAGTGCGAGACATTGAGACGACAAACAAAGGGTTATTTTGGCAATCTTTTGGCGATCCGAGGGGTCAGAGTCTTGTCTTGGTCCACGGTTGGGGGATGAATGGCGCGGTCTGGCAGCAAACCGCTACGGCGCTGTCGACGCACTACCATGTTCATGTCGTCGACTTGCCCGGGTTTGGTCACAGCAGTCAGCATGACTTTACCGATATGGCGCATTTGGCGCAGCAAGTGCTGGTTGACGCGCCCGCACATGCGGTGTGGCTGGGTTGGTCACTAGGCGGTTTATTGGCGACCCATATTGCGCTGCACCACCCAGATCGAGTGAGCAAACTTATCACCGTCGCCAGCTCGCCCAAATTTGAAGCGGGCGAGCGCACCTTAGCGCACAGTGAGTCGTCTCAAACACCGAGCCAAACCCCATCCCGTTCGCTGTGGCTCGGCATTGCCCCTAAGGTGTTGAGCCAATTTAGCCAGCAGTTGGCGGACGATTTCGCCCTCACCATCGAGCGCTTTATGGCGCTGCAAGCAATGGGCAGCCCTTCGGCCAGACAAGACATCAAGACGTTAAAACACGCCGTGCTCTCACGCCCTGCGCCCAATCCAAACGCCCTGATGACCGGGCTCACCTTACTCGCCGACTGCGACTACCGCCACCAGCTCGCGGCGATCTCACAACCCACACTGCGCCTGTACGGCCGACTCGATGGTCTCGTACCCGCCAAAGTGGCCAAAGACGTCAGCGCCCTGATGCCACACAGCACCAGCCATCTCTTCACCGCCTCCTCACACGCGCCCTTTATTACCGAGTTCGACCACTTCTGCCAAATCATTAAAGAGTGGGTATAAGTGCCTAGAAAAAAGAAGTGCCTAGTTCCTAGAAAAAAGTGCCTAGAAAAACAAGTGACTAGTTCCTAGAAGTCAGTGACTGGAAAAACAAATACCGAATTCCTGACGTCCACCCTCTAGGAACTAGGCACTAGGAACTCTCCCCTCAACTTTTCCGTTCACTGGTCGATAAATAATCGATACCAAAAAATCACCGCGTTTGGTGAGGATTTGGTTGGGTGTGAGGAAGATAGCTATGCTCGTTTCACCAACGAATGTCAGTGTTCCACTCATCGCCCCATCGGTTAATGTGCAAACGGAGCAAGCGGCGCGGGAGAACAAAGTTCGCGAGCCGATTGGTCCAACAATGGCATTAGCCAAGAGCAACGCTGAGCGGAAAGTGAAAGCCGACGATAAGCGTCGCCGTGACGCCTCTTGGGATCCCTCAGAGCATCCGAGCTATGAGATGGATGAGAGTGGAGAGTCACACGCCGCGATTCGTGAAGAGCCTAAAGATAGACTCGATAGGCTGTTCGAGCTGCTGTCACTGGCCAGCTACAGCGAGCACCAAGGTAAAGGCTACGCCATGCGTTTTCGCTTGCCGAAACGCATAATCGATGCGGCGATAACTGAAGGCCAAATGGAAAAGCGTCGGACCGTGATTAAGTTTCACTACGGTCATGCCGTGGCCCCCAATACGCCGTCAGATGTCATTGCGGTATTGTAGTACGGAGCGACACTGTGCTTGGAAGGTCCAAACACACCGCTCGGAAATGCCGAAAAAAAATTCCCCGCCGTGGCGGGGATTTTCTTGGTGATGCTGGGTTTAGGGTTATGGGTAGTGGGTTTGGGGTTAGCGCTTTGCTTTGGCGAACGCGGCGGCAAACGCTCCGCCCATCGCACTCGCACCTTGGCTCTCTTTGCTGGCATGCTCGCGCGAACGGCCATTCGATGGGCTCTGACGACGCGGCGCGTTGGCGCGGCGCTCTTGCCCTGGCTCATCATTAAGACGCATCGACAAACCGATACGCTTACGCGCAGCGTCCACTTCCATCACTTTCACTTTGACAATATCGCCGGCTTTCACCACATCACGAGGGTCCGCGACATAGCGATCCGTCAACGCTGAGATATGCACTAAGCCATCTTGGTGTACGCCAATGTCGACGAAGGCGCCAAAGTTGGCCACGTTCGACACCACCCCTTCCAGCACCATACCCGGTTCCAGATCGGTGATTTTGTTGACACCTTCAGCAAAGGTCGCGGTTTTAAACTCAGGGCGAGGATCTCGGCCCGGTTTGTCGAGCTCTTTGATGATGTCGGTCACCGTTGGCAAACCAAAATGCTCATCGGTGTAATCCACCGCACGCAGATCGCGCAGGAACGCACTGTCGCCAATCAGCGATTGAAGCGCCACGCCATTTTTCTCTGCGATGTTTTTCACCACAGGGTACGCCTCTGGGTGCACCGCTGACGCATCGAGTGGGTTTTTGCCATTCATAATGCGCAAGAAACCGGCACACTGTTCAAATGCTTTGGGCCCCAAACGTGCGACTTTTTTCAAGGCGCTGCGCGTATCAAATCGGCCATGTTCATTGCGGTATTCGACAATGTTTTGCGCCAGCGTGCTACTTAGGCCCGCCACGCGCGTCAAAAGCGCCGGTGAGGCGGTATTGACATCCACACCGACCGCGTTCACACAGTCTTCCACCACCGCGTCCAAACGCTTGGCCAACATTGCTTGGCTCACGTCATGTTGGTATTGACCCACACCAATCGATTTAGGATCGATTTTTACTAGCTCAGCCAGCGGATCTTGCAAGCGACGCGCAATCGACACAGCACCGCGCAGCGATACATCCAGATCGGGGAACTCTTTCGCCGCGAGCTCAGACGCCGAGTAGACCGAGGCGCCCGCTTCACTGACCATGATTTTCTGCACTTTCAATCCGTAGCGCTTGATCAGATCCGCGACAAAGCTGTCCGTCTCACGCGAGGCGGTGCCGTTACCGATCGCAATCAAATCGACCTGATGCTGCTTGACCAGCGCGGCCACCACTTGGCCTGCTTTGTCGTATTGGTTTTGTGGCGGATGCGGGTAGATGGTCTCAGTGGCCAGCACTTTACCTGTGGCGTCCACCACGGCAATTTTGGAGCCGGTGCGCAGACCCGGGTCAAGGCCAAGCGTCGCGCGCGGGCCTGCCGGTGCGGCCATCAACAAATCTTTTAGGTTAGTGGCGAACACTTCAATAGCGTCGATTTCTGCGCGCTCTTTCAATGCGCCCATCAGTTCGGTTTCCATGTGCATGGCAATTTTGATGCGCCATGCCCAGCTCACCACTTGTTTGCGCCATCCATCGGCAGGGGCGTCACTCAGTGACAAGCCGTAGTGATCGGCGATGAGGGTTTCGCAATAGGATTGGCGCACGCCCTCTTCCTGGGCAGGGTCTGCGTCCATGGTCAGCGTGAGGAAGCCTTCATTGCGGCCTCGCAACATCGCCAAGGCGCGGTGAGACGGCACTTTGGCGAGCGGCTCGCGGTGATCAAAGTAATCTTTAAACTTCTCACCGTCACGCTCTTTCCCTTCAACAACGCGTGAGACCAACTCAGCGTGGCGGGTTAAGTAGGCGCGCACCTTCTCCAGTAAGCTGGCGTCTTCTGCCAAACGCTCCATCACGATAGCGCGCGCGCCATCGAGCGCCGCTTTGCTGTCGGCGACCCCTTTACTTTCATCGACGTAACGCAGCGCTTCACGCTCCGGATCATGTTCAGGGTGATGCCACAAGGCGTCGGCGAGCGGCTCGAGTCCGGCTTCAATGGCGATTTGCCCTTTGGTGCGACGCTTAGGTTTGTAAGGCAGGTATAAATCTTCGAGACGGGTTTTGCTGTCCGCTTGTTCGATCTGCGCTTTCAGCTCCGGGGTGAGCTTACCTTGATCGTGAATCGATTTCAGAATGGTCTGACGTCGGTCATCCAGCTCACGCAGGTAAGATAAGCGGCTATCTAGGGTACGCAGTTGGGTATCATCGAGTCCGCCGGTCACCTCTTTACGGTAACGGGCGATAAACGGCACCGTGTTGCCATCATCAATCAGCTTGACGGCAGACACGACTTGCTCAGGGCGAACATTCAACTCCTGAGCGATCAATTGGCAGAGTGCTTGGCTCATCCTTTGGCTCTCATTTTTCTCTTTAATGGGCGATATATTGGGGTGTGCACGATGAAATGCAACGATTTTCCATTCGAGACGCATCGCACCTCAAACAGTATCAAGGTCAAGATAGTCGCCAAACTGGTTGGCAATTGTGTGAAAATTGTGTCAGAACTAGAAAACGTCACGAACTTAATCACTCAGCACCCCTCTCACTCATTTCAACGAGTGACATTCACTAATCATGATGGAAATGCGATGAAAAAACTCTGGCTCAGTCTCTCCTTAACGCTTCTTTCCCTGTTGGCCCCGACGTATGCGCTGGCAGACGCCGCGTACGTCACGCTCGATACGCGCATCGACGCGACCACTGATGCGCCCATCACCCGCCTCGATGAAAAATTGGTGCTCGGTCGACTCGAAAACGTCACCTTGAGCGTCAAAGATGAGCAAGGGCAAGCCGCTCTTGAAGGGGTGCCCTTTGCCGGCAAAATTGATACAGGCGCGGACACCACCTCGATGCACGCCATCGATATTCACGTCTCCAGCCAACATCCGGACTACGCCCAGTGGCAAGATGAGGCGTTAATGCGCGCGCTGGTCAAAGACGTCGAGCAAGTGCGCGATATTAATTACAACGATTGGAACCAAGCGGTGTTTGAGCCGTATCAAGTCAGCGTGCGCTTTTCCATTATTCACCCCTATAGCGGAGAGCGCGTCACCTTGGCTCAGCCTCTCGAGCGTGTCGGCGTAATTCGCAGCCGCTCCAGCGCTGAGCCCATTTTGCGTCCGACGGTCAATGTGCCGCTGACCATTGCTGGCACAACGGTGGACACCGACGTCAACTTAACCGATCGCAGTCAGTTTTCAGCGCCAATCTTGATTGGCAAAACGTTCCTCAAAGATCACGCTTGGGTGTTTGCCGGCGCCGACCATCTGCAAACGTGGAACAGCGCGCAGCTGATTGGCCGCAAAGAAACCGTAGAGATTGACGGCGTGGCGCAGCGCGTCAGCTACTCGTTAAACGCCGCCTACAGCGCGCTCGATGCCAGTGACATTGACGTGAGTGACGATGGCATGCAAGTGCGTTTTACGATTGAAGGCCCGCAAGGCGAGCGCAAAACGCTCTCTCGCCCGGTGATTCGCACGCTTAAGGTGAGCGGCAAGTCGCGCCCTATGGTTTACGTGCCTGTCACTCTCGGCGAGCAACAGAGTCAGCAGTGGCTGGTGTATCTCACCGATCGCCACCACAAGAGCAGTGACATTCGCCTCGGTAAACAGACGCTCAGCGAGCACTTTGTGATTGACCCAAGCGCGACGGATCTATTGGCCGGCAAAGCGCAAACGCTCTCGAGTCGTCAAGCGCAAGCGGCGCTTCAAATCACGGGGCAAGAAACGCTGCTGCTCGATGGTATCGCCCTGCACGCCGAGCCCTCTTGGACAGTGGGCACACCGCTATTGAAAGTCGCCAGCTTTGAGACCTATCAACAAAAAGGCAAAGAGTGGGTCACTTATTATCTCAATGACAACGAAATCGGGCTCAATAACAACAAGGGCGAGGCCAAGCAGTTCTCCAAACCGATCCACAAAAAACTCAAAGTTGGGGAGACCATACGCCCAGTAGTGTTTGGCTCGTTTATGTTAAAAGGGCAAGAGGTGGAGCTGCCATACGCGATTGAGGTGCTTGGCGATAAAGAACCGCACGAGCACTTTATCATCGGCCGCAACATGACCGAGGGTGGCGTGCTGATCAACACTCGCAGTGAAGAATTACTCAGCCGCTACCCGCTGTTTAAAGCCGGCCACATTGAAGTCGCGCAAGTGGAAGGGCTCACCTTCCCGGTGAAACTCGATACCGGCGCTGACGTCTCCTCACTTAACGCGCAAAACATCGAGCGCTTTGAACGTGATGGTCAAGCCATGGTGCGTTTTGATTATGAAAACGATCAGGGCGATAAAAAGACCTTCACCCTGCCGGTGGTGCATGAGATGAGCGTGCGCGCCAAAAAAGGCGAGCAAGCCAATGTGCGCCCAGTGGTGGAAATGCGCGTCAAGCTCGGCGAGCTAGAGAAGAAGATTCGCGTCAATTTGCAAGACCGCGACCGCTTCCACTACAGCATGATTTTGGGCAAGAACTTCCTCAAATATGGCGTGGTGGTCAGCAGTGATGATGACTATCTAGTGACGAAAAAGCCAAGCGGCGAGTAATATAATAGGCCGGTAAAGCGGTTCAATAACTTGGATTACAGCAGTGAAAACAAAACTCATCACCCGCGAAGGTTACAACAAGCTCAAAGCCGAGCATGACCATCTATGGAATGAAAAACGCCCGGAAATTACCAAAATAGTCACCTGGGCGGCCAGCCTTGGCGATCGCTCTGAGAACGCGGATTACACCTTCAACAAGCGCTTGCTTCGTCAAATCGATCGCCGAGTGCGCTTTCTTCGCAAGTTTCTCCCTGAGGTAACCATCGTTGACTACTCGCCGCAACAAGAAGGTAAAGTCTTCTTCGGCGCGTGGGTCGAGATTGAGAATGAAGCGGGTGAGGTCAAAACATTCAGAATTGTTGGGCCGGAAGAAATTTATGGCGACGCCAAAGATTACATCTCCATTGATTCACCGATGGCGCGCGCGCTCCTCAAAAAAGAGGTCGATGACGAGGTCACCGTTCGCACCCCTGAGGGCGATAAAGAGTGGTTTATCAACGCCATCAGCTACCAGAAGCCTGAGTGTTGATGCGCGTCTCTCACCGACCCCACGATTAAGATCCGGTTTAATATCAAAAAAGTCATACTCGCTAACAATTCTTTGCACCACTTTGCGCGGCGCTCTGTTACATTTTACTGTGCGCCCACTCAAATCGACTCGGTCGCATTGGAATGACATAGGTGGATTCACACATGCAAGAAAATCACAAAATCCTCGTCGTGGATGACGATGCCCGTTTGCGTGCATTGTTAGAACGTTACTTGTCTGAACAGGGATTTCAGGTACGCAGTGTCGCCAACAGCGAACAGATGGATCGTTTATTAACCCGCGAGAACTTTCATTTGATGGTGCTCGACCTTATGCTCCCTGGTGAAGATGGCTTGTCGATTTGTCGCCGTCTGCGCAATGCCGGCAGCTCACTACCGATTCTGATGCTCACCGCCAAAGGCGATGAAATCGATCGCATCGTGGGCCTCGAAGTGGGCGCCGATGACTATTTGCCTAAGCCGTTTAACCCACGTGAGTTGTTGGCGCGCATTAAAGCGGTGCTGCGCCGCCAAACAGTCGAGCTGCCAGGCGCGCCAAGTTCTGCTGAGTCGATTGTTGAGTTTGGTGAGTTTCGCTTAAACCTCGGCACGCGTGAAATGTACCGCGGCGAGGAAGCGATGCCGTTAACCTCGGGCGAGTTTGCGGTACTCAAAGCGCTCGTGACCAACGCGCGCGAGCCGATGTCGCGTGATAAACTGATGAACATGGCTCGCGGCCGAGAGTACTCCGCGATGGAGCGCTCCATCGACGTGCAGATTTCACGTCTGCGCCGCATGTTGGAAGTCGATCCCAGCAAGCCAAGATACATTCAAACCGTTTGGGGCTTAGGTTATGTCTTTGTCCCTGATGGTAAAGACGCCTAAGCGGCTAGAGAGCGGGGCGCGCCTACCACAGGCGTTCCCCATCCCCTAGCCACCTTTCGGACCCGCTAGGAAAACTCCATGCGCATTCGCAGCTCATTCACTCAATCGATTCTCATCTTTCTGACCTTGCTGATTGCCAGCCAAGTCTACTCCTACTACGCCGTATTCAACTATGCGTTGATGCCCAGCTTGCAGCAGTTCAATAAGATCCTCGGCCATGAGATCAATTTGATGCTCGACGATACGCAAGACTTAGACAGCGAGCTCGATATGGACGCGCCGCTGCGTCGCCGAGTGCTTGAGCAGCTTGGTGTCACCATTCACGCCGAAAACAGCCCGATTGCTGCGGAGTACGAGCATGCGGTGACCATCGATTTGATGAGCGAAGAGATGAGCCAAGAGCTAGGCTCGGCAACCGACGTGCGGATGATGCTTGGCACAGACAGCTACGTGCTGTGGATGAAAATCGAGTCCCTGCCCGGCTCGCTGCTGCGCATCCCGCTCTCTGAGCTGCAAGAAGAGGATTTCACGCCCCTATTTCGCAACAGCGTCATCATGGCGCTGCTGATTGTTGCTGGGTGTTGGCTGTTTATTCGCTTGCAAAACCGTCCACTGATCGCACTAGAAAAAGCAGCCAAAGTGGTGGGTCGCGGTGAAATCCCACCGCCACTGGTGGAGCAAGGCGCCTCAGAGATCCGCTCGGTCACACGAGCGTTTAATCAGATGTCGAAGGGGATTCAGGCGCTCGAAGAAGATCGCGCGCTGCTGATGGCAGGGATCAGCCACGATTTACGCACCCCGCTCACGCGCATTCGCCTGGCCACCGAAATGATGTCACCCGAAGACAGCTACTTGGCTGAAGGTATCATCAGCGATACCGAAGAGTGCAATGAAATCATCAGCCAGTTTATGGATTACCTTAAACCGGTGAATAAAGAGTCGTTTGTTGAGGTGGCACTCAATGAGATTGCCAGTGACGTCGCCAGCGCAGAGGGCGGCTATGAGATGGAAATTGACACCCACTGGCACCCTGCGCTCAAGCCGATCAACGGCAGCCCGATTGCCATTAAACGAGCGATCAGCAATCTCGTGGTCAACGCCGTCCGCTACGGCAACGGCTGGGTGAAAATCTCAACCGGCATGACCGCCGACAGCAAGCTGGCCTGGGTATCCATCGAAGACAACGGCCCCGGTATCAAGCAAAGCGACATCGGCAAATTGTTTGAACCCTTCACCCGCGGCGACACCGCCCGCGGCAGCGAAGGCACCGGACTGGGCCTTGCCATCGTCAAACGTATCATGAGCCAACACAGCGGCTCGGTGATCGTCAATAACCGCAGCGGCGGCGGATTAAAAGTGCAGTTGAGTTTTCCGGTCCGAACTAAAGGTGTTTAGGGGGGAGTTCCTAGAGAAAACAAGTGCCTAGTTCCTAGAGAAAACAATCACCTAGCTTCTAGAAATCACCCTCTAGGCACTAGGAACTAGGAACTAGGAACTAGGAACTAGGAACTAGGAACTAGGAACTAGGAACTAGGAACTAGGAACTAGGAACTAAAAACTTCACCACCTCCCCCCATATTCAAACGCGTACTTTCCGTCCGTTGGCGCGGGGAGCCATTTTAGCTGCTCTTGGAGCGCTGGGGGGAAGTTGGATTGCGGTGTGAACCAGGCGCGGGTTTGGTAGCGGCGATCGGGGGTGAGATCGAGCGTGAAAGCGCTCTCGACCTGATCGCTTTGCTGATTACCTGCGACGCTAAGCGCGCTGTCTTGACAAGTAAACGGCGCGACAACAGGGCCTGTGGTTAATTCGGCGATGGGCGTGCCGACGCCTTGCGTATTGAGCACCACGCTGCCTTTCGCCGAGCGGCACCATGGCGCTTGATAATCCCAGTGCTGGATATTGAACTCCACCCGCCCTTGCACATCGAGTGGTACGGGCGGGCGAGGTAGCCAAGGTGTGATTTTCTCAACGGAGAGACTGGCCACCACGTTTTGTGCGAATGCGCCTTGGCGATTGAGACCCAGTGTGCCACGCCCCACGACAAGGCCGCCGCCTTGGCCCACGCGCACTTGCGCTTGTAAGCGGCCACTCAAAAGCGCGCCGATATCAAGCGACCAATTCACTGCGCCCAAATCGTAGCGCTGCCAACGCACTTGCGCCGCGCGCCCTTGCCAAAGGGTGCCTTGAATGCCATCGACACGCAGTTGCGCTGGGATAGCGGCATACTGACCTAAGGTGTGATAAACAAACGATGCCGGCATGTGCACCAACGCGCTCAAGCCAAATACACCCAGTAAACCTGCGCCGAGCAGAAGCCGTTTTTTCATCCCTCTACCCCTTCACCAACTGTAAGCGACGCACATCCACTACGCCCTCTTGCTTGCCTCTATCGAGATCGAGCGCTGTGACGTGCACGCCGTGGGTCTCTTGCAAAAAGGCAATCCAACTGACGAACTGGTTGAACGGCATTGGGCTTATCCACACTTGTAGCTCCTCACCGCGTGGCTGAACGCGCACCAACTCGACGTTGAAACGCTTCGCCGTTGAGGAGACCGCCTGATTCAGCGCTAAGGTGGATACCGAGCGCCCACCGGCGGCGCGCAAACTCGCGATCGTCTCGGCTTGATCTTCGACCCAGCCCAATAACTGCTTTTCGCTTTGCAGCCTAAGCTCTGCCTGCTCTGCGCGCGTGGTCAAGGGTTCGACAATGCCCCAGTATAGGCCGCCCGCCATCACAAGGCCCGCGCATACCATCACAAGGCGCTGCTCACGCGGGGTAATGGCGGACCACCATGCGCTCAGCTTGGTACTAAGCGGCGCCAATAGCGGCGCAAGGCTCGATTGAAAACGTGCTTTCATGACTCTCCTTACGACTGGCCGTCACGTAGCGTTAAAACAAACGAGCCGTTGACACGCTCGCCACTGCGACTGAGCTGCCCTTGCTCAACCTTAAAACGCGATTCAAGCTGCGCTTTGGCACGCTCAAAACTTTGGAAATCATCGCTTTGCGCTTCAAGGCGCACTTCTTTGCGATTGCGATCAAACTTGATACTGGTCAAGCTCAAACCCGGCACTTTGCTAACCGCATCAGGCAGTTGCACCATCCACTCTAACCAGACCGTTTCACTGCTGCCACCGGACAGTTGCGCCGCTTCTCGCTCCATCTCCCGTTTTAAATAGCTGACGGTCGGGATGCGCGTGCGCCCCGGTAGTGCCTCACGAAACAGACGCTCACTCTCGTTGCGATACGCATCGGCTTGTGTTTCAAAGCGCGCGGTTTTCAGCACACTGTCGACGCAAATCAGCGCCAGTAGCAGCATCGCGGCCATGGCACTGCCTTGCCAGACGCGCCAATATTTGCCGAGTGACGATTTAGGCTTGAATGCACCGGTTAATAGATTAACTGGGCTGAGTAAGGCGTGCTCGGCGAGCACCTGCATCACGAGCTTGCCCTCCTCGTTTTCCCAAACGCAATCTTGCCAAGCGGGATGCGCCTTAATCACAGACTCAGGCAGTGGGGTAAGCGCAGTCAGCGCCAAAGGCTCGCCAGCGCTATCTTTGACCCAATCAGAGGCGGTAATCCAAGGTAAAAAGCTTGCCTCTACCGAGACGCCTTGCCACTGACCTTTGCCAATCAGCCACTGCTCACCAATTTGCGCGGCGCACAGCGGCGTCTCCTTCGGCAGTGCCAATACATCCGGCAGCACTTTGCGCACCGAGCAGCCAAGCTCACGCAGATCATCGAGCACACTCGCCAGCCAAACACGCGGCGCGGCGCACACGTGCGCTTGATTGCCTTGTTTAGCCAGCACAACAAAGTGCAGCTCATCGACATCTTGCGCCAACTCATCTTCAAGCAAATAAGGCAGCATAGACTCAAATTGACGCCCAGCGCCGGCCGGGATTTCAACCTGCTTGAGCACCACATCGGCCGCAGAGAGCAGCACAGTCGTCGCGCGCCCCTTAGCGTATTGCGCTAACGCGTCACGCTGGGAATAGTTGGCCAGTTCGCCACTGGCGATCACGGCCCGCTCGCTCGCAGACCAGACCAACCATTGAACAGCGGCATTAGGGTTGTGACTCAGTCGAACGATCAGACTCTCGTTCACCGATACCTCCAAAGCGACGGCGTATCACCGTTGCAGTTTCACGATTTTCACTATACAGCAGGCTCCGCACTCGCACGCGCGAGTCGTTGACCAGCAGTTCAGCATCCATTTCAAAATAACGGCTATCGATATCCAAATAGCCTTTCGCCTGACTTTTCACATCGGCGCTGACCGAAGAGAGCGCCGACTCGGCATAAAATTCATCGACCGATTGCCAGCCATCATAGGGGCGATTGTCGATGACGTTTTTGGCTTGTTCGACACTCAAGTTGGGCGCCAACATGGCCGCGAGCAGCGCACTGTGACGCGCATCCAGCGTATTAATGTTGAGGCGAAAATCACTGGTCGGCAGCGCGCATACATGACCGCGCAGCTTCGTCATCACCTCTGCGCTCACTTGATGAATCGCGCGCAGCTCGCTGGCATCCGCCAGTAAAGAGTTGGCCGTCAGGTAGGCTGGCGACATCGACTCATAGTAGCTGTCTTCCACACCGGAAGAGGTATTCACCGTGGTGTCTTCATCAATGAACTCCCACACCGACTCCGCGATCGCCTGCGCTTGATAACTCTCCACCTCTAGGTATTCGAGCAAGGTTTGCAGCACCTCAACCAAATAGGGCGTGGCGTTGGAGTTGGCCGTCTGCACAACCGCGTAGAGCGCATTGAGGTTCAAGCACGCTTGCCCGTCGGTCAGTGATCCGCGCAGCGTGCCAAAATCGAGCGGATAGGTTTGCTCTTCTATCGCCCAAGGCTGCGAGAGATTGACCGTGTCGCTATCTTGGTAGCTTTGTTCAATGCCCGCCCGCGCAAGCGCCTCTGCACTCAAGCTATACCAATACGCCTGCTGATAATCGAGCTGACTGCTGGCACGGCGAAACTGAGAAAAGAGCCGATCCGCCATGCTAGCGGCAATGCTGACCATCACTGCCAACAGCAGTAAGATCACAATCAGGGCGACGCCGCGCTGCGAGCTAGCCGTTCTCATCGCTCTCTCCTACGCCCGCCAATGTGCCGCCACCCGTCAAATAAATGCGCTCTATCTCACCATAATCTTCCAGCGTTAAGGTCAGTGCCACCGCACTCGGCAACTGGTTACTGGCACGCCATTCACGCTGCCACTCACTGCCATCAAAAAAGCGTAAATCAAACTGCTCGACCTTATCGAGCAGTGGCATCACGATGCCCGCCTGCCCGGTGGGCGTATCTGGGTATCGCCACCAAATTCGTTGTAATACGCCATCTTGGATGCGATAGCCCACTTTGGTCACCTCGCCGCGCGGGAACTGCTGCTGCGGGTTAAACCAACCCAGGCGTGCGAACATCACCCCTTTTTCATCACTGTCGAGCAAGTTATCTTGCCAAGCGATCAGGGTAGATGAAGGCGAATCACCGCCGGAGCGCGTTTGGCGCAGCGCCATTTGGCGAAAATCATTGTCGAGATAGACAAGGCTACGCTGCAATTCTCCTAGGCGCGCACTGCGTTGCTCTGAGAGCACATTGCTGCGCTGTACCTGATTGAGCACTTGATAGGCCGCGACGCTCAAACTGGCAAAGATCGCCATCGCGACTAAGACCTCAATCAAGGTAAAACCTTGTGTTCGGCTTGCTTGTCTAGAGCGCCACATAGCTTCTCACCACCACAATCGGCGCTGCTTGCGCGCCCAGTGATACTTTGACATCAAACGCCGCCAACAGATCGCCGGTGGTGCTTACTGGCACCACTTGCCACTGCCATTGGCGCCCCGCTAACTGAGTAGTGCCCTTTTGCGCGCTGGGCTTCACGCCCGCTAAATGTACTTTGGCCATTTGGTTGTCGGCGACCATGGCAGCGAACGTCTTTTCCTCGATGTAACTTAGCGTATTGATGTGCTGACTGACCGAGCGCACTGTGGCGATCGCCGCCGTCGCAAAAATGGCAAGCGCGACCAACACTTCCAGCAAGGTAAAACCGCGCGCGGTAGCGGGGCGAGCAGCCGCAAATCGCCGTGTCATCATCATCGCGCGTGGTTTACTCATCGCTCTCTCCCGGCGCCAGCAGCACAATTTGGCCGTTCTCTTTGGCGATCACGCGCCATGCGGCCTCTTGTGACCACTGGCCGCTACTGGCCTTTGGCGCAATCGCGAGCTCAAACGGGCTCACTTCACCGCTCGACATAATAAAGACTTGCGGCGTCGGTAGTGCGTCTTTCTCTTCAAGGTCTGCAAAACGGTCATCATCAAACAAGCTGCCGGGGCGAAACAGGCGATCTTCGTCCTGCCACGCCGAGCCGCCCATCGTGAGCTTGAGTGCCAAGTTTTCTCCAAGCTCCGTCTCTGCCGGAATTTGGCCATCGTCTAGACGCTGCCACCCCTTCGCGGTTAAGCTTACCAAACGATAGCGGCCGCGCTTTTCATCGACCCACAAACCGTAATCTTTCCCCGCCAGCATCGCCTCTTCGTTGAGGAGTTGCAGGCGATGAAACGCGGCGCTGGCCTGCTTTTTTGCCTCATCACTGCTGCGACTGACCAAGGTGGAGACCACCGCCGCCGATGACAGCGCGGCGATCACCACCACCAGCAAGACTTCAAGTAAGGTAAAGCCGCGAGCGCGTTGACGCATTATTGAAAGTCTTGGATATTCCAGTTACCAATGTCGGCATTGATGCCTTCACCGCCCTCTTGGCCATCGGCGCCCAAGGTAAAGATATCGATATTGCCGTTGTCACCTGGGCTTAGGTATTGGTAGTCGTTGCCCCAAGGATCGCTTGGCAAACGGCGAATGTAGCCACCCTCACGGTAGTTACGCGGCTCCGGGTTGGATGGCTTGCTGACCAACGCCTCTAGCCCCTGATCTGTGGTCGGGTAGACGCTATTATCAAGCTTGTACATGTCGAGTGCGTTTTCCAAGGCGACGATGTCTGTAACCGCTTTTTGTTGATCCGCCTTCTCTTTGTTACCTAACAGGTTAGGCACCACAAAGCTGGCTAAAATCCCCAAAATCACCACGACGACCATCACTTCTAATAACGTAAAGCCCGACTGTTTTTTGATTCTGTTTGTCATTGTTGTTCTCTCCGAGTGCGGGATCATCCCGCCATTAAATTATTCATTTCTAAAATGGGCATTAACGTCGCCATGACGATAAACAGCACCAATCCCGCCATCAGCGCAATCAGTACCGGAGTAAAAATGCCCAGAGCAATATTCACCATAGATTCAAAGTTGGCGTCTTGGTTGTCGGCGGCGCGCGTCAGCATGCCTTCAAGCTGACCACTTTGTTCACCACTGGCGATCATGTGCAGCATCATAGGTGGGAACAGTTTGGTCTGCTCGAGTGCGCGACGCAGGCTTGCCCCTTCACGTACGCTATCGGCGGCTAGGGTGACTTGCTGCTTGACGTAGCGATTGCTCATCACATCCACCGCCACCTTCATGCCATCCAAAATCGGGATCGCGCTCGACGTGCAAATCGACAATGTGCGGGCAAAACGCGAGGTGTTGAGCCCTTTGCTGATTTTGCCAATCATCGGCAGGCCAATCAGTTTTCGATCATAAGCCAGACGCACGCTCGGCTTGGCTAACGCCAGCTTGATGACGTAGCTCAGCGCCACGATCGCAAGTGATAAGTAGAGACCAAAGTTCTGAACAAACTCGCTTGAGGCGAGCAAAAACTGGGTCGATTGCGGCAGTGCTTGGCCCATCTGGACAAACTGACCGACAATTTTCGGCACCACCGCCGCCAACAAAAACGCCACAATGCCGATGGCAAACACCACCAGCACCACAGGGTAGATCATGGCTTGTTGCAGTTTCGAGCGCATTTTCTGCCGATTTTCGGCGTAATCCGCCAAGCGCTCTAACACGGAGTCCAGATGGCCCGATTTTTCCCCCGCCGCGACCATAGAGCGAAACAGATCATCAAACATATGAGGAAAGTCCGCCAAGCTGTCGGCCAAGGTGTACCCTTCGGTCACTTTGGAGCGCACCGCAAGCAACATCGAACGAATGCGCGCTTTTTCTGACTGCTCAGACACGGCGCGCAAACACTCCTCAAGGGGCATGCCCGATTGCACCAAGGTGGCGAGCTGGCGGGTGATCAACGCCAAATCTGGAGTACTGATTCCACGACGAAAACCGCTGCGCCCTGAATGGGCTTGCTTGGCGTTTTTCTGCCGCGTCTCTTTGACCGCCATCGGCACCAAACCCTGCTCTTTTAGCCGCGAGCGCAACTGGCGCGCTGTATCGGCTTCGAGCACGCCGGTTTTGGTTTTGCCTTTGCTGTCTAACGCTTTGTATTCAAATGCCGCCATTACGCTTCCTTGGTCACACGCAACACCTCTTCAAGCGTCGTGATGCCTTGTCTGACTTTCTCAAGGCCATCGCGTTGAATGCTTGGCGTGCGGGCACGAATGGCTTTCTCAATCGCTTGCTCGCCCGCGTCATCATGGATGAGCGATTGCACCTCGTTATCGACCCGCAGCAGCTCATGGATCCCGGTTCGGCCGCGATAGCCTTTAAAGTTGCACGCTTCACAGCCAACGGCTTTGTGCAGCGTGAGGTTCTCATCTTCGCCGAGCGCAAACCACTGTTTGATTTGCGGGTCAGCCTGATAGGGTGCTTTACACGATGGGCACAGGGTGCGCACCAAACGCTGAGCCAACACACCAAGCAGCGAGGAGGAGAGCAAAAACGGTTCAATGCCCATATCACGCAGACGCGTAATCGCCCCTGTGGCGGTATTGGTGTGCAAGGTCGACATCACCAAATGGCCAGTCAATGAAGCTTGAATGGCAATTTGCGCCGTTTCGAGATCGCGAATTTCGCCGACCATCACCACATCTGGGTCTTGGCGCAAAATGGCGCGCAAGCCGCGCGCAAAGGTCATATCCACTCTCGGGTTGACCTGCGTCTGGCCGATGCCGTCGATATCAAATTCGATCGGATCTTCCACCGTCAGAATGTTGCGCTCGTTACTGTTGATCTCACTTAAGCCCGCGTACAAGGTGGTCGATTTACCTGAGCCCGTAGGACCGGTGACCAAAATGATGCCGTGCGGGCGACCGATGAGCTGACGGAAATCATCGTGATTGGCCTTGGTCATACCAAGGCTGTGCAGATCCAATCGCGTGGCGTTTTTGTCCAAAAGACGCATCACCACGCGCTCGCCGTGCGACGATGGCATAGTCGAGACACGCACATCGACCGCGCGGCCACCCATACGCAGGGAAATTCGCCCATCTTGAGGCACGCGTTTTTCCGCGATGTCGAGCCGCGCCATCACTTTCACCCGTGAGACCAGAAGGGGCGCAAGTTTGCGACTGGGTGATAACACATCACGCAGTACACCATCGACGCGAAAACGGATCGCTAAGCTTTTCTCAAAGGTTTCGATGTGGATATCCGACGCGCCCTCTTTGATTGCCTCTCCTAGCATGGCGTTGATGAGTTTGATGATCGGCGCGTCGTCTTCTGACTCCAGCAAATCTTCATCCTGCGGCAGCTCTTCGGCCAGTGAGAAGAGATCGTCACTGTCCGCGCCAATGTCTTCCATCAACTGGCGCGCTTCCGAAGAGTCGCGCTGGTAGGCGCGGGTTAAACGCTGTTCAAACTCACTGCTGCTGACCGCTTGCATACCAAACGGCTCGCCGACCACGCGGTTCACTTCGAGCAGGGCGTCTACCGCAAGCGGTTCAACATAATAGAGCACCAAGCCAGGTGACTCGGTCTGCTCGGTTTCCAACACCAAGCTGAAACGCTTGGCAAAACTAAACGGCAGGCGACGAACGGACGGTCTCTCCATTACTGCATATCCATTTGGTCAAGGAAGGCTTGGATTTCCACCGGATGGCGGATCTCATCACCAAATTTTGGCAGCACAGGAATGTGCGCATCGTCCATCAGCTTAAGACCTTGGTCCGCTTTATAAAGCTGCTCAGCACGGATGAAGTTGTATTTACGCTGCGTGATGCCATCGGCCGTCATACCATCGCGAATGATGGTCGGTTTGATGAACACCATCAGGTTCTTTTTCTCCACTTGGGTACTGGTCGATTTGAACAGATGGCCAAGATACGGAATGTCGCCCAGCAGCGGCACTTTCGATTCGCTCTCTAGCGCGCGCTCATCAATCAAACCGCCGAGGACAATCATCTGACCGTCTTCGACCATTACAGACGTGTTGAGCTGGCGCTTGGCAAACCGCACATCCACCGCGCCATTGGCACCAAGCACGTTGGACACCTCTTGCTCAATATTGAGTTGTACTGAGTTGCCTTCGTTAATCTGCGGCACCACTTTGAGTTTGATGCCGACCTCTTTACGGTCGACGGTTTGAAATGGGTTATCGTTGTTCGAACCGGCCGTAGAGCCCGTCAATACCGGCACCTCTTCACCGACAATAAACGAGGCCTCGCCGTTATCCATCACGGTGATGCTCGGTGAGGAGAGAATATTGGAGTTGGAGTCAGTCGATACCGCGCTGATCAGCGCCGTCCAGTCGCCCATCACCACACTGAGCGCTGCGCCATTGACGCCAGAGAGTGCCGAGGCCAGCGTAGAATAGTCGCCTTCTTCCGTAGTGGTCTCATTACGCAAAAAGTCGCCATCTGAGTCATATACTGCTGTGGTGGTGGTGGTATCTTTAGCTTCCTCCAACCCGACCATCACTTCACCGATGCCAGCCCCTGTATTTCCATACTGGATGACAGAGCCGGTTTCCAACGATCCCCATTGCACACCAAGGTTGATGCCATCGCCCTCTGCCATTTCAACAATCAGTGCTTCAATCAGCACTTGCGCGCGGCGAATATCCAGTTGTGAAATCACCTCTTGCAACGCGTTCATGATATCTGGCGGCGCGGTGAGCACGAGCGCGTTGGTCCCCGGGTGGGCTGCGATCATCACGTCATTGCGCTGCGAATTGGTGTTGCTGCCGGCGTTTTTCTCCGCTTGCAGGTTGGCAGACACGCCTTTGAGCACCTCAACCATTTCATCGGCTTTGGCGTATTTGAGGTAGACCACGCGGTTGTTGCCTTTCGACGCCATTTCCACGTCGAGCTGCTTGATCAGTCGGCGCAGGCGTTCACGCACTTGCGGATCGCCGGAGATCAAAATCGAGTTGGTGCGATCGTCTGCCACCAACTTAGGCTCCAAAAACGCTGGGGTGTTTTTATCGGCGCTTTTATTCAGCGCATCGACAATACGCACCATCTCTGCGGCAGAAGCGTTGGCTAAATCCACCACTTCGATCTCTTTGTCGCCCGCCTGGTCGACGCGTTTGATGATGTCCGCCAAGCGGTTAACCACGGCGGCGCGTCCGGTGATCAAAATGATGTTGGCAGGGTCGTAGTGCACCACGTTACCGGCACCAGCGTTGTCATTGAGCTGTCTTAGCAGTGGCGAGAGCTCGCGCACCGAGACATTGCGCACGGCCACTACGCGAGTGACCACGGCGTCACCTTGCACGCTGCCATCACCCACCACTGGAATAGCCGAGGTTTTGGCGTCTTTTGCGCGAATGACTTTGAGTACGCCGTTCTCCATCTCCACCACGGCAAAGCCATACACTTCGAGCACATTGAGGAAAAAACGGTAGTACTGCTCTTCGGTCAACATGTCGTAGCTGCGCACATCGACTTTTCCGCGTACCGCTGGATCCACGATAATGGTCTTTTCTAAGTTTCGCCCCACAATGTTAATGAACTCTTGAATGTCCGTGCCCTTAAAGCTGGCACTGAAATCATTGGCGCTCACCAGTGGGGTCAATAAGCTTGCTGCTAACAGCCAAGCACTTCTCTTAATTCTCATGTCCCCACCAAAAAAGCGCCTACAAAAAACGTTCTCAAGCCACTGCTTCACATTATTCTCCTTGTGACTCGCGCCGCTGGGCAAGTCTTATAATTCAATATAAATCTCATAGGGTTGGCCTTCTCGCTCTACGGTGAGCGTCAATTCCGTTAACTCAGACAAGGCGTTGAACACCTGTGTCATTGCCGCAGCGTCCTTTAGGTCGAGGCCATTGATCTGCACCGCGATATCGCCATTTTGCAAACCCACCTCATCAAACAATTCTCGGTCTTTACCCGGAGAAAGGCGGTAACCCACCACATCATCACCTTCTTTAATTTGCGACATGCGCACGTACTGAAAAACCTGTTTGGCGTCTTGACCTATCTCTTCTCGGATACGCTCTAAGGTGTCAGGGGAGATGTCCACTCGATGGCTCGATGATGAGGAAGAAGAGGTCCCTTTCGATGAAGAGGAAGAAGGCGCCGACTGCGCAGAGTAGTCGATGCCTTGCAGCATGATGGTTTCATTGCGCCCCGCGTTGTCGATGATGACCCGATCGCTGTGGACTTGGACCAACTTGGCGCGCGTACCTTGAATGGCTTCACCGATGCCGACTGTCTCTTGCTGGCCCCTGTTGGCGATGACTGCCAAGCTCTTCTCGCTGTTGGAGCTGACCACCGCGCCCACCAGCACCAAATTGAGACGACTTTTGGGCGCTTCTTGAATCGGCGCCGCCTCGGTTGGGGTCTCTTGGGTGTAGCGGCCAAACAGGTGGCTATTTTGCAGAGAGGAGAGGTTTAAGCGCTCTGGCGCAGTTCGGGTGACTTCACCACTGGCGCGAATGGAGCGTGACACCACACTCGGCGAGTCCACCATCGACCAGACCAGCTCGCCCGCCAGCCAAGCGCACACCACCAAGAGCACAACGGTTAGCCCGCGACTGATTTTTGCTTGAACCTGACTGTTTTTGAGCGACATGCCGAGTTGCGACAGCCGAGTTGCCGAAAATTCCACTCAATTTCCTTATTGTCTGCACCTGGGAGTCCTGATATTCGGGAAAAACGACTCTGTGCAGGGAGTTAACACTGTTCTCATTGTATCAAAGTTTGCTATGAGCTCACTATCAATGCCACTGGGCGCGCTGTTAACGAACGAAAATCTGCCGATTTGCTTGAAAAATCGGATCTCCATCACCATTGTTAACGAATCGGTTATGCCGTGACCAGGTCATCGGCATCCCACTTCGATGTTTTTCATACATGAGGTCGCCTTTTTCACCTCTTTCATCTCAATACAGAGCCAAGAAAGAGACGATGAAGTTCATGCACGCTTATTAGAGAGTAAAAACCACAATGGGTTCCCAAACAGATGTCGTCAGGCTGGATAAATGGCTCTGGGCGGCTCGATTTTACAAAACACGCTCGATTGCACGAAACATGGTCGATGGTGGCAAAGTTCACTATAATGGCCAGCGCAGTAAACCGAGTAAAGCGGTGGAACTTGGCGCTGTCATCACTCTGCGCCAAGGTACGGAAGAGAAAACCGTGGTGATCGAGAAGATTTCCGATCAACGCCGCGGCGCACCTGAAGCGCAAACTCTATACAGTGAAACCACAGAAAGTATCGCCAAGCGCGAAGACAATGCCTTGCGTCGTAAGCTTCATGCTCACAACCCAAGCCCAGATCGTCGCCCGGATAAAAAGCAGCGTCGCGACATCATCAAATTTAAACATCAATAATGTCTACCCGCACCAGCAAGGCAAAAATTTACGAGGAATCGCCACATGGCAAGCAATGTTTTGAATCGCTACTTATTTGAAGATCTATCAGTACGTGGCGAGTTGGTACAACTGGACGAAGCCTACCAACGCATCATTTCCAGCAAGGAATACCCAGTCGCTATTCAAAAGCTACTGGGGGAGCTGCTTGTATCAACCACTCTTCTCACCGCTACGCTGAAGTTTGAAGGGTCCATCACACTGCAACTGCAAGGGGATGGCCCGGTCTCTCTCGCGGTGATTAACGGTGACAACAAACAGAAAATCCGCGGTGTGGCGCGCTTTGAGGGCGACATTGCCGATGATGCCAGCATCCACGATATGATGGGTAAAGGCTACTTGGTGATCACCATCGATCCGAAACAAGGCGAACGTTACCAAGGCATTGTTGCACTGGAAGGCGATACCTTAGCCGAGATCCTCGAAGGCTACTTTGCTAACTCTGAGCAGTTGAAAACGCGTCTATGGATTCGCACCGGTGAATATGAAGGGACGCCGAAAGCCGCTGGCATGTTGATCCAAGTGATGCCCGATGGCACCGGCAGCGCCGATGACTTTGAGCACTTAGAGCAGCTCACTAATACCGTCAAAGATGAAGAGTTGTTCTCACTTGAAGCCAATGAGTTGCTGTACCGTCTATACAACCAAGAGAAAGTCCGCCTGTTTGATCCGCAACCTGTTGCGTTCCATTGTGGCTGTTCGCGTGAACGTAGTGGCGCAGCAATCGTTACGCTCGACCGTGTGGAAGTAAACGACATTTTGGCCGAAGAAGGTTCAATTTCTTTACATTGTGATTACTGCGGCACGAATTATTCGTTTGATGAATTCGAAGTCGCCGAACTGTTCTCACAAGCCTCAAACGGCAATTCCACGCTGCATTAATTTTCATAACGCAGCAAGCGTGTAATTTTTCTATCAAAAGGCCGACTCTATGTCGGCCTTTTTGTGATCCAATGGCCGTAATCACTCGCTTCAGCCGTAATAAACTAACCTCTTAATTTTAAGCAATTAATAATCCCTTGCGCTCTAGCGCAATGCTTTGCGCACACGATACACTGATCGCGCCAATATGTGATGAGTCGCTTAAAACCCCACGAAAATTACGGTTAATCTTTGAACTATATCCCTGTTTTCGAGCAAGCCCATTGCTAGCATGGTGAGCAGATAAATAAAAAAATATTGACAAAATCCCTACAAAAATATTCCTATAAGGAGCACCTATGACCGTTATGGAACATACAAAGGCTGCAACACTTGATCTTACCAAGCACGGACTTCACAACGTAAAAGAGGTGGTACGCAACCCCAGTTACGAGATGTTGTTCGCAGAAGAAACTCGCGCGGATCTGGAAGGCTACGAAAAAGGCGTAGTCACCGAACTCGGCGCAGTCGCTGTTGATACCGGGATTTTTACCGGCCGCTCACCAAAAGATAAATACATCGTGAAAGACGCCACCACCGAAGAGCACATGTGGTGGACATCCGACGCGGTGAAAAACGACAACAAACCTATCGATCAAGCGGTCTGGAACGACCTCAAAGCCTTGGTCACCCATCAGCTATCTGGCAAACGCGTGTTTGTGATTGATGGCTACTGCGGCGCCAACCCTGATACGCGCCTCAGTATTCGCGTCATCACTGAAGTGGCGTGGCAAGCCCATTTCGTGAAGAACATGTTCATTCGCCCAAGCGAAGAAGAGTTGGCAACGTTTGAACCCGACTTTGTCGTCATGAACGGCGCGAAGTGCACCAACGATAAATGGCAAGAGCACGGCCTCAACTCAGAGAACTTCACCGTGTTCAACCTCACCGAGCGCATGCAGTTGATCGGCGGTACCTGGTACGGCGGTGAAATGAAGAAAGGCATGTTCGCCATGATGAACTACTTCTTACCATTGAAAGGCATCGCGTCTATGCACTGCAGTGCCAATATGGGTAAAGAAGGCGATGTGGCGATTTTCTTTGGTCTATCTGGTACAGGTAAAACCACACTATCCACCGATCCAAAACGTGCCCTGATCGGTGACGACGAGCACGGCTGGGATGACGATGGCGTGTTCAACTTCGAAGGCGGCTGCTACGCCAAAACCATCAAACTATCGAAAGAAGCCGAGCCAGATATTTACCACGCCATCCGTCGTGATGCCTTGTTGGAAAATGTCACGGTACGCAATGACGGCTCCATCGATTTTGATGACGGTTCGAAGACTGAAAACACGCGCGTTTCCTACCCTATCGAGCACATCGACAACATCGTTAAACCGGTGTCTAAGGGGGGTCATGCGAACAAAGTGATCTTCCTCTCTGCGGATGCCTTCGGCGTGCTGCCTCCTGTGTCTAAATTGACGCCGGAGCAAACCAAGTACCACTTCTTGTCTGGCTTTACCGCCAAACTTGCGGGTACAGAGCGTGGCATTACGGAGCCAACGCCGACCTTCTCTGCCTGTTTTGGTGCTGCGTTCCTCACGCTTCACCCAACCAAGTATGCAGAAGTGTTGGTCAAACGTATGGAAGCGGCGGGTGCTGAAGCCTACCTCGTCAATACCGGCTGGAATGGCAGTGGCAAACGTATCTCTATCCAAGATACGCGCGGCATCATCGACGCCATTTTAGATGGTTCGATTGAACAGGCAGAAACGAAGCACATTCCAATCTTCAACCTCGAAGTGCCGACCTCTCTACCGGGTGTCGACCCTGCGATTTTGGATCCCCGTGATACCTACGTTGATCCGTTGCAGTGGGAAAGCAAAGCCAACGATTTGGCCGAGCGCTTTATCAACAACTTTGATAAGTACACCGACAACGCTGAAGGTCAATCACTGGTTGCGGCAGGGCCACAACTCAAATAACGTGACCCTTCACCGTTAACTGTCGCCAAGCCCCTCATTTGAGGGGCTTTTTGATTGCCTGTTGAAGCAAAATGTTTCACTCTAAACACAAGGTGACCCCAACGGACTGGACTGTGAAGAAAACACTCAAGTGGTTAATGATCTCAATACTGCTGATAGCGATGATGGCTATCGGTGCGCTGTTTGCTGTGTTGCACACGAACAAAGCACCGCAAGTGGTCAAGCAACTGCTTGAGTCCTTGACCCCGTATCAGATCGAGATTGAGTCACTGCGTTACACAGCGCCTTACCAGTTTGAGATGGAGCAAGTCTCCCTGCACCTTGCCGCTGGAAAGCCCGATTCCCTCTTTAGCGATACAGACCATAACCACCCCACGCTCCAGTTGCCCAAGCTCACCCTATGGCTCAGCCAGTGGCCGTGGAAGGAGGGCAAACTCGCCTTCGACTCCGTTTTGATAGAAGAGGCTCGCTTGGATGTCACACAACTGCGCGATTGGTTGAACCCGCTACGCGATGCTACGCGTTCTCCTCTGCCCATTCATACCCAGCAACTGGCGTTGAAGCATGTCGATTTGAGCGGCGCCCACTGGTCCGCGCGCGATGTGGATCTGCAAATTCAAGCACCAAGTTGGCAATCCGATACACAAACAGTGCCGTTTGGCGACATTCAACTGGCGGCGAAGCAGCTCTACATTCACGGCGAAGCGTTGAATAACCTACTGATTGATGGTCGCTATCGCGCACAAAACAGCACCGTCTATGGTGCCTCGTTTGACTGGAATAACGCGCAGCTGTCAGGCCAAGCGGAGCAATACCCGCATGGCTGGTCACTGGTCAATGTGACGTTAACCCATCCAAACCAAAATCAGCCGCTCAACATTGAGCGCCTGCGTCGTAGTCTCGCCGCGGTGACGCTGCCGATTGTTCACATCAACAGCTTAGATATTCTTGGCGCGACCTTGCGCTATCAAGATTGGCAATTGGACAATCTCGATGCCTCGCTGGAAAACCTCGACCTCACCCAATCGCTCTGGCAACAAGACAATGGCTACCTATCACTCAGCGCCGATCGTATCCACAATGGCGAGTTGGCATTGCTCTCGCCACTGACCAAAATCACCTTCAGTCAAGGTGAGCTCAATGTTCAGGAGTGGGATGCGGATTTTAAACAAGGAAGGGTGCAGCTGCGCGGTAAGGTCAGCCCAACGCACGTGGCGCTCGATGAGGTCAAACTCAATAACATCAAATGGTTGGAGGATACACAAAGCCTGCTGAACGGGTTTGAGCGTTCGCACTCCACCCTCGACACGCTCTCTATCGAACAATTGCACATTAACAATGGCCAGGTCATCCAAGTCGAAAAAATGCCCTATTGGCAGCTCAGCGGCCTCAATGTTCGAGGCAAAGGGCTGACCTTGATTCAAGACCACCAGCTTGGACTCTATGCGGGGGAGCTGGAAGTAAGCGCCAACAACGCCAGTTACGACAAGCTGCTGACGACGCAAGCGGTGCTCAATGCGCGCGTGGAGCAAGGCATCGTCTATCTGGATCGCTTTTTTGCGCCGTTGGCCACAGGCTATATTGATGCGAACGGTCACCTCGATAGGCGCACCATCAGCCGTCCTTGGTCGCTCACTTTGCACGGCGATGGCGTGCCGCTAGAGCAAAGCTGGCTTTTGCGCTGGCTGCCCTTTACCTTGAGCGGATTTGCCGAACTCAGCGCCGAGCTGTCAGGATTAGCGGGCGATTACAGCATGCTGTCGCACAGCGTGTCGGGCAAAGTGACATTGGCCATGCATCAAGCCACCCTGGAAGCGTACAGCAGTGATGGTGAGCAGCAGTATCAACTCGCGTTGCCCAGTGATCCGCTCGTCAGCCACGTTGATCGCGGCCGCATTGAACTGAGCGCGCCGTTTGACGCGCCCAGTATTGCCGGTCACATCGATTTGACCAAACCACGCTTTGCCACCTTGCTGATTAAAAGCGAATCTGGCTGTCAGCACCTTTGGTCAGAAGTGTTCAGTCAGACTACTCAGATCTTCGACCGCTGCCCTTAATTAGCGGGTTAAACGGCCAGTTCGCGCCCGGCTTCGCCAAGCATAGTGCGGTAATCAGGCAGCAGCATGTAGGTACCAATAAACTCCACCGCCGCCACATCGCCACTGTAGATGGTGACATGGATGACGATGCGCGCTTTGCGCCCTTGCGCTAAGCGGTCCAAATCGCCGCTGATGCCATCCAGGGAGGTCGACGCCACCGGGTTTTGTACCACAGGGTGGCGATAGCGAATTTGGCTGTCAGCGAGCACGATGTCACCGTGCAAGTTGCGCTCTTTCATCAACAGCCAAGTCATGCCCCATCCAGTGAGAGTGGCCAATGTAAAGGCGGAGCCTGCAAACAAGGTGTTGTGCGGGTTGAGGTTAGGATTGAGCTGAGAGACACACTCAAATTGATAGCCCGTGTACTGGTTGATCTTAATGCCCATTTTGTCGCTGATCGGGATTTGATGCTCCCAGCGCTCTTGCAGCTCAGTGCACCATTCGGGTTTACGCAGAACATTTGCCATGGGATCGAGCGGCTTGACCATTTGCTGATGGCGCACGGGGCCACGCTCATCCGTCAACTCACCACGGCGCTCAAAGCCGTTTTTCTCATAGAAATCTATCGCGTCCTCACGGGCATTACACACCAAGCGCTTGGCGCCTTCTTGACGAGCAAGCGACTCGAGCGCGACCAACACCAGTGACCCCATACCCTTGCTGCGACGATTGCCTTTGACCGCCATAAAGCGGATCTGACCTTCGTTGTCTGAGGTAATGTATAAGCGCCCAATCGCCATCGGTCGGCCACGGCCATCAACAATCATACGATGGTGGCTCAGCGGATCAAACTCATCGCGTTCAGATCCGATTGGCATCCGCCACGGCTCTCTGAGCATTTGCCAACGAAAATGGTAATACTTGTTGAGCTGGTTGTCCGTCTTTGGCGTAATTAGCTTAAACATATCTATCCTTGTGTCTGTGTATTTACGCTTGGAGCCAGAAGGTCACAGGGCCATCGTTGACCAAAGAGACTTTCATATCTGCGGCAAAGCGTCCTCGCTCTGTGGGCAGTACTTGCTCACACAGATCGGAGAAATAATTATAGAGGCGCTCGGCATCCTGTGGCGCCGCGCCGCGAGAAAAGCCCGCTCGCGTGCCCTTTTTGGTGTCTGCGGGTAAGGTGAACTGCGAGACGACCAACAGCTTACCGCCCACTTGCTGCACGTTGAGGTTCATTTTCCCTTCCTCATCGCTGAACACGCGATAAGCGGTGACGCGCTCCATCAAGCGCTTGGCTTTGGCTTCGTCGTCGTCTTTTTCGACCCCAAGCAGGACCAATAAGCCATGTTCAATCTCACCCACGACATCGCCATCGACGCGAACGGCCGCTTCACTCACTCTTTGAATCAGCGCTATCACTCTCTTTTCCTTCTTGTTGTGCTGTCTCATCTGGGCGTGAGTGTACCACGGCTAACGTCTGGCTCCACTTCTCCCGCTCACCAAGAGAAGCGGTCACTTCTGCGCCAATCAACACAATCAGCCAGCACAAATAGACCCAAACGAACAAAATCGGAATCGCGGCCAGCGCGCCATAAATTAACTGATAGGAAGGAAACTGAGTAATGTAGAGGGCAAAGCCTTTTTTGCTCGCCTCAAACAGCAGCGCCGCAACAATCGCACCGATCACCGCATGGGTAAAACGGACCTTTTTATTGGGCACCAACATATAAAGACCAATAAAGGCGAAAAAGGACAACAAAAACGGCAACCAGCGCAGCATCAAGGTGTAGATACTCGACAAGGTTTCATGCTCAAGAATTTTTAGCGAGGTGACGTAAGAGGTCGCGGCGATACTTGCCCCAACTAGGATAGGGCCGAGTGTGAGCACCATCCAGTACATCGAAAAGGAGAACACCAAACGGCGCTTTTTGCGCACCCTCCAGATGTAATTGAGATTCTTATCGATGTTGGAGATCAGCATCAGCGCAGCGACAAATAAGAACGCACTGCCGATCGCCGTCATCTTGCCCGTATTGGTAACAAATTGCAGCAGCGCGTTTTTCACCGCATCGCCCGCCGCAGGGACAAAATGGGTAATGACAAAGTCTTGAATCACCTCGCCTGCGTTCTCAAATACCGCAAACGAGGACAAAATGGACAGCAGCACCGTCAACATGGGCACGATCGACAGCAGCGTAATGTAGGCCAAATACCCCGCATTCACACTGACGCGGTCGTGGTCAATGCGCGCAGCGAGGTAGCGCACAAACAGCGCAGCCAGCTTGATGACAGGCTCCAATTTCAACTTGTATCTCCTTGTTTCCTCAGTCATCCTATGACTTTATCAGGATTAACAGTATAACCCTAAACGTGCGCGCCGTGGGGCAATAAGCCAAACTTCTCGCACGCGTGTTCGGTCAGAAAAGGAATTCACTATGCCGCAGTTACTCACCCTTATGCTCTCTCTGCTGACCTTGGTTGGCTGTCAATCCACCTACTATTCAGCGATGGAGCAAGTAGGCTATCACAAACGCGATATCATGATCGATCGGGTTGAAGACGCCAAAACGTCACAGCAAGAGGCGCAGCAAGAGTTCAGCAGTGCGCTTGAAGCGCTATCGGTACTGACGCAGTTTGATGGCGGTGAGCTGGAAAGCGTCTACGAGCAAATCAACGACAAGTACCAAGCCAGTGAAGAGGCGGCCGAAGAGGTAGCCGCGCGCATTGCCGCGATTGAAGATGTTTCCGAGGCGCTGTTTGATGAGTGGCAAGAGGAGCTGGATCTCTACACCAGCGCGACGCTGCGCCGCTCAAGCGAGCAAAAGCTGCGTGAGACCAAAGCCTCTTACCAAACCATGCTCAAAGCGATGAAGCGCGCAGAAAGTAAGATGACCCCAGTGCTCAACACGCTGCGTGACAATACGCTCTATCTCAAACACAACCTCAACGCCAGCGCGATCGGTTCATTGCAGGGTGAATTTACCAACCTAGAGAAAGAGATTCAGTTTGCCATCGCGCAAATGAACGAGGCGATCAGCGAATCCGATAAGTTCTTGCAAACTTTGCAGCAATAGAGCCCTATTCTCTCTTTCTCTCCAAACAATATTTCTGCCCAAGGCATCTCCCTCCTGGGGCATCTCCCAAAACAAAAAAAAGCCCCTAGTCTCAGACTCGGGGCTCATTAAATACGTTATGCTTTAAGGCGATTACTTCGCTGCGCGAGACGCACGCTTACGGTCGCTTTCCGTTAGGAACTTCTTACGAATACGGATGCTTTCCGGCGTCACTTCAACTAGCTCGTCATCATCGATGAACTCTAGCGCTTGCTCAAGCGTCATCTTGATTGGCGGAGTAAGCACCTGTGCGTCATCGGTACCCGATGCACGAACGTTGGTAAGCTGCTTACCTTTCAGTGCGTTAACGGTTAGGTCGTTGTCACGGCTGTGAATACCGATCACCATGCCTTCGTACACTTCCACACCGTGACCGATAAATAGACGACCACGCTCTTGAAGGTTGAACAGCGCGTTAGTCAGCGCTTTACCCATAGCGTTAGCAATCAGTACACCGTTGACACGTTGACCGATGTTACCGCCTTTGTGTGGCGCGTAGCGATCAAACGTATGGTAAAGAAGACCAGAACCCGACGTTAGCGTCATGAATTCGGTTTGGAAACCAATCAGACCACGAGATGGCATTTCGAAGTCCATACGAACGCGGCCTTTACCATCTGGAGACATGTCTTTCAGCTCACCTTTACGCAGGCCGATGTTCTCCATGATGCCGCCTTGGTGCTCTTCCATCACGTCGATCGTTACCGTCTCGAATGGTTCCAATAGCTGACCATTCTCTTCTTTGATGATAACTTCAGGACGCGATACCGCAAGCTCAAAGCCTTCACGACGCATGTTTTCAATCAGGATAGAGAGGTGAAGCTCACCACGGCCTGATACGCGGAATTTGTCTGGATCGTCAGTTTGCTCAACGCGTAGTGCTACGTTGTGGACCAGTTCTTTCTCTAGACGCTCAAGGATGTTACGTGACGTCACGAACTTACCTTCTTTACCCGCGAATGGAGACGTGTTGACTTGGAACGTCATCGTTACTGTTGGCTCATCAACAGAGAGCGGTGGTAGCGCTTCAACTGCGTTTTGTGCGCAGATGGTGTCAGAAATTTTAAGCTCACCCAGACCTGTGATGGCGATGATATCACCTGCGTTCGCTTGCTCAACTTCGTGACGTTCTAGACCAAGGTAGCCCATGACTGTGCCAACTTTACCGTTGCGCGTTTTACCGTCTGCACCGATGATCGTCACTTGTTGGTTCGCTTTCACGCTACCACGAGTCACACGAGCCACACCGATAACACCCACGTAAGAGCTGTAGTCTAGCTGAGAAACCTGCATCTGCAGTGGACCATCAAGGTCAACATTTGGCGCATCAACCACATCAACGATGGTTTGGAATAGAGGTTCCATGTTCTCGCCTGTTGCGCCTTCTTCTAGCGTAGCCCAGCCATTCAGTGCTGACGCGTAGACCACTTTAAAGTCTAGCTGTTCGTCGGTCGCGCCTAGGTTGTCAAATAGGTCAAACACTTGGTCCATAACCCAATCAGGACGAGCACCAGGGCGGTCAATCTTGTTGATGACAACGATAGGCTTTAGGCCGTGTGCGAAGGCTTTTTGCGTTACGAAACGGGTTTGCGGCATCGGGCCGTCTACCGCGTCAACGATCAGTAGCACTGAGTCTACCATCGACATGATACGTTCTACTTCACCACCGAAGTCCGCGTGTCCTGGGGTATCAACGATGTTGATGCGGTAGTCATTCCAGTTGATGGAGGTGTTTTTCGCCAAAATGGTGATGCCGCGCTCTTTCTCGATGTCGTTCGAGTCCATGACTCGCTCTTCCGCTTCACCGCGAGACTCAAGCGTGCCTGATTGCTGGAGCAGTTTGTCAACCAGCGTGGTTTTACCGTGGTCAACGTGCGCGATGATCGCGATATTTCTTAAATTATCAATCTGTGGAGTAGCCATGGATTTGATTCACTCGAATATGAGAAACACGCCGTTTATCTTAGGTGAATAAGGGTCATTGCCCTATTACCTATCAAACCGCGTGCTTACTTGATTAAAAAAACGGCCATAATGTACCAGATTTTCGCAAAAAACCCAGAAATATGTGATCTGCTTCGGCTCTTTTCACCTTTATTTTCCGTTTTTTCTCGCAGGCATTCCAATACGGCCTGACGTACCGACGCACAGTGCAGATTAGGTGAAAAATGCGGATTGACAATTGAGCAAAATCTAGGCTGAATGGTGTTCGGTCTTGAGTCATATTGGTGCATAAAAATGAAATTGCACCAAAACAATGCACTATGAGATCATTTTGGTGCAACAACGTGCACCAAACTTAAGCCCCATCCGCTAATTAATTGAAATTAATGGATTAATTTTTTTGGCATGATTTTGGCTTAGTTTGGATCAGCATCGGTTAATCAAGCGACACGGAATTAATCAATGCTGGATTTTTCCAAATCGAGTCATTCACGCTTTATCAACACTGGAGGTTTTCCAAGATGTCAGTAGAAAATGTTCTATCGCTGATCCAAGAGAACGAAGTTAAGTTCGTTGACCTACGTTTCACAGATACAAAGGGTAAAGAGCAACACATCTCTATCCCGGCTCACCAAATTGATGCGGACTTCTTCGAAGAAGGCAAAATGTTTGACGGTTCTTCTGTTGCTGGCTGGAAAGGCATCAACGAGTCAGACATGGTGATGATGCCAGACGCAACAAGCGCTGTACTTGACCCATTTACCGAAGATGCGACTCTGAACATTCGTTGTGACATCCTAGAGCCTGCAACCATGCAGGGCTACGATCGCGACCCACGCTCTATCGCAAAACGCGCGGAAGACTTCATGCGTTCAACAGGTATTGCTGACACAGTGCTTATCGGTCCTGAGCCAGAATTCTTCCTGTTTGATGACGTAAAATTTGCGACTGACATGTCAGGTTCATTCTTCAAGATTGATGACGTTGAAGCAGCGTGGAACACAGGCTCTGACTACGAAGAAGGCAACAAAGGTCACCGTCCTGGTGTGAAAGGCGGTTACTTCCCAGTCGCGCCAGTTGATTCTTCTCAAGACATCCGTAGCGCCATGTGTTTGATCATGGAAGAGATGGGTTTGGTTGTTGAAGCACACCACCACGAAGTGGCGACTGCGGGTCAAAACGAAATCGCAACTCGCTTCAACACGCTAACAACAAAAGCGGATGAAATCCAAATCTACAAGTACGTCGTACACAACGTAGCTCACGCGTTTGGTAAGACAGCCACCTTCATGCCTAAGCCACTCGTGGGTGACAACGGTAGCGGTATGCACGTTCACCAATCTCTAGCGAAAGACGGCGTAAACCTGTTTGCTGGCGATAAGTACGGCGGCCTATCTGAAACTGCGCTTTACTACATCGGCGGTATCATCAAGCACGCTCGCGCAATCAACGCGTTTGCTAACCCGTCAACCAACTCGTACAAGCGTCTTGTCCCAGGCTTTGAAGCACCTGTTATGCTCGCTTACTCAGCGCGTAACCGCTCTGCATCAATCCGTATCCCTGTGGTACCAAGCCCTAAAGCGCGTCGTATCGAAGTCCGCTTCGGTGACCCAGCAGCGAACCCATACCTATGTTTCGCAGCAATGCTGATGGCTGGTCTTGACGGTATCAAGAACAAGATCCACCCAGGCGAAGCGATGGACAAAGACTTGTACGACCTACCAGCTGAAGAAGCAGCAGAAATCCCAACTGTTGCCTACTCACTGAAAGACGCACTAGAAGAGCTGGATGCAGACCGTGAGTTCTTGACAGCAGGTGGCGTATTCTCTGACGACTTCATCGACTCTTACATCGGCCTAAAAGCGCAAGATGTAGAGAAAGTGAACATGACAACGCACCCACTAGAATTCGAACTTTACTACTCAGTATAAGTCTCGGTATAAAAAATCTAGTCGCGACGTTTCGTCACGTTACATAATTCTAAGGCTCGCCTCGCAGGCGAGCTTTTTTTATCTGTGCACATTGCCACTCTTGACTACTATGGGTTCACACCGTCAACGTGAGAGCTTAAGTATGAAACCTCTAGCCCCTTTCACTGCGTTCACTTTACTGAGTCTATCCTTTGTAAGCCTGCCGCTTTGTCACGCGCAGACCGTCTACACTTGGGTCGATGATGAGGGGGTGCGCCACTTCAGTGATTCACCCGGTCATGAGCGGGCGAGCGCTTTAACCTTGCCTGACGTCAACTCCCCGCCGCCCCAACCGGAATTTGATGCCGCCGAGCCAGTGCCAAGCAGAGACCATTCAAACGCACAAGCAAACGCGCGCAGCCAAGAGGCCACAAGCGCCTCTTCGGAGCACGCCGCTACCTCTTTGCAAGTGAATACACCTTTGCAAGTGACGATTATCTCACCCAGTGACGATCAAGCCGTGCGCAGCAACAGCGGCCGTTTGACGATTCAAGGCGAAGCCAACCGAAAACTGGCGATTGGCGAGCAGTTTCAACTGTTGATGAACGGTCAACCCTTCGATGCGCCAACACACCGCCCAAACTGGTCCTTGACCAATGTGGACAGAGGCTCACACTCTTTTATTATTCAAGCCTTTAGAGACGGCAAGCTTATTGCATCTTCCAACCCTATTACGGTGCATCTACAGAGAGTCAGTACCGCTGCGGCGCCGAGCTCGCCCTAAGCCCATAAAATCAAGCTTTTGAGCTTTTACTCTCTCTGGGATTGCGCCATACTTGGGTGTTGCAATGCACCATTTTTGTGCATTGCACTATTCAGGTTCACGGAAGAGGGTAAACCGAGTGGAAAGTGGATTAAACGACATCATCTTGAATCATCAAGTGACCGCGATACTCATCATGAACGAGTCGCTTCAGGTTCGCTACGCCAACCCTGCTGCCGAGCAACTCTTTGCCCAGAGCATGAAACGCATTGTGGGCCAACCACTCTCTCATTTAGTTCAGCACGCTTCGATGGATCTCGCCTTGTTGTCGCAGCCCCTGCAAAGTGGTCAAAGCATTACCGACAGTGACGTGACCTTTGTTGTTGATGGCAAACCGCTGATGTTGGAGGTTACCGTCAGCCCAATATCTTGGGAAAAGAAACTGATGCTGCTGGTTGAGATGCGTAAGATTGGTCAACAGCGTCGCTTATCACAAGAGTTGAATCAGCATGCGCAGCAGCAAGCCGCTAAACTCTTAGTGCGTGGCCTTGCGCACGAGATCAAAAACCCACTTGGCGGCCTGCGTGGCGCCGCTCAGCTGCTCGAGCGTACCTTGCCCGATCCAACACTGACCGAATACACCCACATCATCATCGAGCAAGCGGATCGCCTGCGCGCCTTGGTCGACCGACTGCTTGGCCCGCAGAAACCGGGCAAAAAGCAGCTCGAAAACTTACACCTCATTTTGGAAAAAGTCCGTCAGTTAGTGGATCTTGAAGTCAATCAGCGTATCGAGATAGAACGCGACTACGACCCAAGTTTGCCGGAAATTTTGATGGACGCCGACCAGATTGAGCAGGCACTGCTCAATATCGTGAGCAATGCCGGTCAGATTTTGTCATCGCAAGACAATGGCAAGATCACCATTCGCACCAGAACGGTGCATCAAACCAATATCCATGGCCAGCGCTGCAAACTGGCAGCGCGCATTGAAGTGATTGATAACGGCCCCGGCATTCCGTCTGAGCTACAAGATACGCTGTTTTACCCTATGGTCAGCGGCCGAGACGGCGGAACGGGGCTAGGATTATCCATCGCGCAGAACCTTATCGATCAACATCAAGGAAAAATCGATGTCGAAAGCTGGCCAGGAAGAACCACATTTACGATTTATCTGCCCATTTAAGGTAGAGATTTATTTGCTGCCCGACGTCAAAGGCGAAGGGAAAGACTGTCATTTGGCGATGCTGTGAGGAAAGGAAGTTATGAGTAAAGGATACGTTTGGGTCGTCGATGATGACAGCTCGATTCGTTGGGTAATGGAGAAGACCTTATCGTCGGCCAATATTAAATGCGAAACTTTCGCGGATGCTGAGAGTGTCTTAATGGCTCTTGAGCGCGAGTCACCCGATGTATTGGTGTCGGATATTCGCATGCCGGGCATTGATGGCATTCAGCTACTCAAGCAGGTTCACGAGGCCTCACCCGACCTGCCTGTTATCATCATGACGGCGCACTCTGATCTGGATGCCGCGGTCAACGCCTACCAAAAAGGGGCGTTTGAATATCTGCCCAAACCTTTTGATGTCGACGAAACCCTCACCTTAGTGGAGCGTGCGATTACGCACAGCCACGAGCAAAAGCGTGAGCACGCCACCGCCGACCATGACACCTACAGCCCGCCAGAAATCATCGGTGAAGCACCGGCAATGCAAGAGGTATTTCGCGCCATCGGCCGCCTATCACGTTCGTCCATTTCGGTGCTGATTAATGGCGAGTCCGGTACCGGTAAAGAGCTGGTGGCACACGCACTGCACCGTCATAGCCCTCGAGCGAGTAAACCGTTTATTGCCCTCAACATGGCCGCGATTCCCAAAGATTTGATTGAATCGGAGCTGTTTGGCCATGAAAAAGGCGCTTTCACCGGTGCCAACAACGTGCGCCAAGGCCGATTTGAGCAAGCCAATGGGGGAACCCTGTTTTTGGATGAGATCGGTGACATGCCGCTCGATATTCAAACTCGCTTGCTCCGTGTCTTGGCCGATGGTCAGTTCTATCGCGTCGGCGGCCACTCGCCAATCAAAGTGGATGTGCGTATCGTCGCTGCGACCCACCAAAACTTAGAAAAATTGGTTCATGAGAACAAATTCCGCGAAGATTTGTTCCACCGCCTGAATGTCATCCGCATCAAGATTCCGTCACTGCGCGAACGCAAACAAGACATTGAGAAACTGACGCTGCACTTCTTAGCACTGGCCGCCGAAGAGCTGGGCGTAGACGTGAAGACACTGCATCCGACCACAGTAGACACGTTAAACCGCCTCGATTGGCCGGGTAACGTGCGCCAGCTAGAGAACGTCTGTCGCTGGCTGACCGTGATGGCCAGTGGCAGTGAAGTGTTACCCAACGATTTGCCGACGCAGTTACTGCAAGACAGCCATACGACGCAAAGCAGTGGTGAAGGCAACTGGCAGCAACAACTGTCGAGCTGGGCGCGAGACGCACTCTCCAAAGGCGACTCTGAGCTGCTCTCTTACGCACTTCCTGAATTTGAACGTATACTTTTAGAAGCAGCACTTGAACATACCAACGGTCACAAGCAGGATGCCGCAAAGCTCCTTGGTTGGGGGCGCAATACACTTACCCGCAAACTGAAAGAGCTTTACTGATTGTATTTAAAGAGAAAATCGAGATGCAACCCTTTGCATGATAAGGATCCAAGGTCTCGATTTTTCTCTGATTTTTTCCTCGCTTGACTGTTTTAAAGCCGATAAGATGACTTAACGCACACGCAAGAATCCGGACTTTATGGCGACCACTCAAATCACTCTAAGAACTGCCGTTGTTCTCCCATTCGTGATGATCTTTATCATCACACTGGGTGTGATTGTTGCGGTGCAAAAAAGCAGTTATGAAGACATGGTCGTGAACGTCAGTGACCAGGCGCTCTCGTCACTGACCGACAACGTCACCTTAGAGCTCAATCACTTTCTCAGTCCCGCCTTTGATGCCAGTCTGGCGATCAGCCACACCATCGGCTTTGGTGAGCTCTATCGTCATGATGATATGCGCCAGATCGAAGCGTATCTGCGCAGCAGCTTTTCGGATCTCTATCGCTCGATCCCTAACTTGGATGCGATTGGTTTTGGTGGTGAAGGCGCCGAGTATGTCGGTTATCGCCGCGAAGCCAATCAAGGGCTGACCTTGATGCTAAAAGACCGCCGCACTTTAGACAAACTGGTGATTTATCGCGGTCAACAGGTCTCTGGAGAGGTTCGCTCCGTCATCGATAACTATGACCCGCGTGTGCGCCCTTGGTACACGCCAATCGCAGACCATCACCATGGTGCCTGGTCGTCCATTTACGCCAATGCCGATGAGCGGCAAGATATCACGCTGACCGCACTGACGCCCGTGTTTGCTGAAGAAAAGTTTGTCGGCGTGGTGGGTGCCGATCTGAAAATCGACACGTTTAATGCCTTCTTGCGTCAGCAGCGCGATAAGAACAGCGTGATTATTTACATTACGGATGCCGAGCAGCGTTTAGTCGCCCATTCCACCGAAGGGAGCGTCGTTTCTTGGGGTACCGCGCAGAGCAAAAAAGGCGACCGCCTGCTTGCCATCGAGAGTGGTCATCCGGTGGTCAAAGCCAGTGCCTTGCACGCCAGCGAGGCCAATCTATTCCACCAAGGACGTTTCGAGCAGCAGCAATATTATCGCTTCCCGCTTTCGCTAAATGGCCAACGTTACTTCAACCACATTACGCCCTACACCGACTCACATGGTTTGACCTGGTATATCGGCGTCGCCATCGCTGAGCAAGATTTACTGGGCGATTTGGCACAAAGTCAGCGCAACGGTTGGTTAACGGGTTTATTGGTCAGCGTCTTGGGAGTCCTCGTCTGCCTTATCGCTCTGAACAAAGTGGTCAAACCCATCACCTCAACCGCTGATGCCGCCAAGCATCTTGCCAAAGGCGATTGGGATAGCCACATGCCTAAACCTGGCCATATCTATGAAACCAATCTATTGGTGTTCGCGTTTAACGAAATGGCAAACAACCTCAAAGCCTCTTTCAAAGCCTTAAAATCGCAACTGCTGTACGACTCGCTGACTCGCTTATATAGCCGTGAAGGGCTGGTCGATACCTGTGATAGCCTGAGAAAGCTCGAGGGGACCCTGCTGTTAGTCGGGATCAACAAATTCCGTGATATCAATGACAGCCTCGGCCACCTGCAAGGCGATCAACTGCTGGCGATCATTGCAGAGCGGCTGAAAACACGGTTTGAACAAAACAGCTATTTGGCGCGCATCGGTGGCGATGAGTTTGCGATTTATATTCCCGCTCATCGCGACAACGAACCTGCCAATGTCTACGCTAACCAAGTGTTGCAGATGTTTGCCTCGCCGTTTTCCATGGCGAGTGAAAATGTGGTGGTCAATGTCTCCGTCGGGATTGTGGAAGAAGGGCCAAGCCACAACATGACCCTGTGGCTAAGAAACGGCAGTATTGCCCTGAGTAACGCTAAGCAAGAGCCGTCCAACATCAGTTACTACAAACCTGAGATGGCGGATATTTCGCGTAAACGCACACTGATGCAAGCGAAGATCCAATCCGGCGTGGAGAAGCAAGAGTTTTTGCCTTTCTATCAACCGATCGTCGATTTAGCCACTGGCAAGGTGGTCGGCGCCGAAGCGCTAGCACGTTGGCAATCCGCAGACTCTGGGCTTATCTCTCCTATGGAGTTCATCCCTATCGCTGAAGAGAGCGGACTGATTGGCGCCATCGGTGAGACCATTTTGCGTCAAGCGTGTAACGACATGGTGAAGGGGATGCAAGAAGGCAAATGGGATGAGGATTTCCATATCCACGTCAATTTGTCGGTTAAACAACTGTCGAATGTCGATTTGATTGCCTCACTCAAGCGCATCCTTGAGGAATCCGGACTCGATGCCGATAACCTGACGTTGGAAATCACCGAGTCCCGTATTGTCGATAATGACCCAGTGATCATCAAAAACATGCGGGCCATTCGCGATCTTGGTGTCCATATCGCCATCGATGATTTTGGTACGGGTTACAGCTCACTGGCGTATTTGCACAAGCTGCCGTTCGATTGTCTAAAAATCGATCGCACCTTTGTCAACAAAATGCGCCCAGAGCAACTCGATACGTCGATCGTCGCTGCAATTGTCAACATGACCAAGAGCATGAAAGTAGAACTGGTTGCCGAAGGGATCGAGACCCAAGAGCAAGCGCAAATGCTCACCTCCCTCGCCTGTCCATTAGGTCAAGGCTTCCTCTACAGCCGCCCCATTACCTATCAGGATTGGCCAACAGATCTGGTTAACATGAAGCGATAATCAGCACATCGGGTCGATTTTGCGCGCTTATCCTACTGACACTCACATCATTGACTCTTATACTTAGCTCAAATTAGACCCATTGGATCCGTCATAATGATAACGAAAAATCTCCCGCTTACCGATTTGCACCGTCACCTTGACGGCAATATTCGCACTCAAACGATTTTAGAACTGGGCCAGAAGTTTGGCGTCGCCTTGCCCGCGTATGATGTGGCATCGTTAACCCCCCACGTACAAATTGTGGAAGCAGAGCCTTCATTGGTTGCCTTTTTGTCCAAGCTTGATTGGGGCGTAGCGGTCTTGGGCGATCTTGACGCGTGTCGCCGAGTCGCCTATGAAAACGTGGAAGACGCTCTGAATGCTCGTATTGACTATGCCGAGCTGCGTTTCTCTCCTTACTACATGGCGATGAAACACAAACTGCCCGTGGCTGGTGTGGTGGAAGCCGTCGTCGATGGTGTAAAAGCGGGTGTGCGAGATTTTGGCATTCAAGCCAATCTGATTGGGATCATGAGCCGCACCTTTGGCACCGATGCCTGTCAGCAAGAGTTGGATGCGATTTTGACACAGAAAGATCACATTGTTGCCGTTGACCTCGCCGGTGACGAACTCGGCCAACCCGGTGATCGCTTCGTGAAGCACTTTAAGCAAGTGAAGGATGCGGGCCTCAACGTCACGGTTCACGCTGGCGAAGCGGCGGGAGCAGAAAGCATGTGGCAAGCGATCAACCAACTTGGTGCGACGCGTATTGGCCACGGTGTAAAAGCCATCCACGACCCGAAATTGATGGATTATCTCGCAGAGCAGCGCATTGGCATTGAGTCCTGCCTAACGTCTAATATCCAAACCAGTACCGTGGATTCATTGGCCAACCACCCAATTAAGACCTTCCTTGAACATGGCGTGCTAGCCTGTCTCAACACCGACGACCCTGCTGTTGAGGGTATTGAGCTTCCTTATGAGTATGAGGTCGCTGCGCCGCAAGCAGGCTTGTCAGCAGAGCAAATTCGTCAAGCTCAGATCAATGGTTTAGAGTTGGCCTTTTTGTCCGAAGCCGACAAACAAGCCCTGAGAGAGAAAGTCGCCCAGCGCGTCTAGAACACGCCTTACCGTCCGTATCTAGCCGACCGCATCTAGCCAGCCATCGTGCTGGCTTTTTTGTATTTGGCGTTTGTGGGTGTCGTTTTTGAGGGGAAAGGTCAAGGACAGGTAGGTTGCAGCGACTCGAAAAACACATGATAGTGACAGTCGCAGTCGGTAGATATAGATTTGAAAAAATAGATATGCGCAGATATGAAAAAAGCCTCGCTATCACTAGCGAGGCTTTCAATAGTGGCGGAGAGATAGGGATTTGAACCCTAGATACGCTATTAACGTATGCCGGTTTTCAAGACCGGTGCTTTCAACCACTCAGCCATCTCTCCACAAATTGTGTAATCAAAGTCTTACTCACCCTTAAAGGTCGCTTTGATTAAGAAATTGTTTCTATAACGCATCAGATTTTGGTGTGAGAAGCGCAGTGTGCAGTCGCACATGAGCATCGCAGCAACAAAAGATGCAAGTTACGGGAACAATTTACAATCGAAGCCTGGCGATGTCCTACTCTCACATGGGGAAGCCCCACACTACCATCGGCGCTAATTCGTTTCACTTCTGAGTTCGGCATGGAATCAGGTGGGTCCAAATCGCTATGGTCGCCAAGCAAATTCTTTAATTCGGAAAGCTGTTTACGTTCTTACACATTCAATGTTCTTACATTGAGTCCATCAAAACCCTTTGGGTGTTGTATGGTTAAGCCTCACGGGCAATTAGTACAGGTTAGCTCAACGCCTCACAGCGCTTACACACCCTGCCTATCAACGTTCTAGTCTCGAACAACCCTTAAGGGCACTTAAAGTGCCAGGGAAGACTCATCTCAGGGCTCGCTTCCCGCTTAGATGCTTTCAGCGGTTATCGATTCCGAACTTAGCTACCGGGCAATGCGTCTGGCGACACAACCCGAACACCAGAGGTTCGTCCACTCCGGTCCTCTCGTACTAGGAGCAGCCCCCTTCAATCTTCCAACGCCCACGGCAGATAGGGACCGAACTGTCTCACGACGTTCTAAACCCAGCTCGCGTACCACTTTAAATGGCGAACAGCCATACCCTTGGGACCGACTTCAGCCCCAGGATGTGATGAGCCGACATCGAGGTGCCAAACACCGCCGTCGATATGAACTCTTGGGCGGTATCAGCCTGTTATCCCCGGAGTACCTTTTATCCGTTGAGCGATGGCCCTTCCATTCAGAACCACCGGATCACTATGACCTGCTTTCGCACCTGCTCGAATTGTCATTCTCGCAGTCAAGCGGGCTTATGCCATTGCACTAACCTCACGATGTCCAACCGTGATTAGCCCACCTTCGTGCTCCTCCGTTACTCTTTGGGAGGAGACCGCCCCAGTCAAACTACCCACCAGGCACTGTCCTCACCCCGGATAACGGGGCTAAGTTAGAACATCAAACATACAAGGGTGGTATTTCAAGGTCGGCTCCACAGATACTGGCGTACCTGCTTCAAAGCCTCCCACCTATCCTACACATGTAGGCTCAATGTTCAGTGCCAAGCTGTAGTAAAGGTTCACGGGGTCTTTCCGTCTAGCCGCGGGTACACTGCATCTTCACAGCGATTTCAATTTCACTGAGTCTCGGGTGGAGACAGCGTGGCCATCATTACGCCATTCGTGCAGGTCGGAACTTACCCGACAAGGAATTTCGCTACCTTAGGACCGTTATAGTTACGGCCGCCGTTTACCGGGGCTTCGATCAAGAGCTTCGACCGAAGTCTAACCCCATCAATTAACCTTCCGGCACCGGGCAGGCGTCACACCGTATACGTCATCTTACGATTTTGCACAGTGCTGTGTTTTTAATAAACAGTTGCAGCCACCTGGTATCTGCGACTCTCAATAGCTCCATCCGCAAGGGACTTCACCGTCAAGAGCGTACCTTCTCCCGAAGTTACGGTACCATTTTGCCTAGTTCCTTCACCCGAGTTCTCTCAAGCGCCTTGGTATTCTCTACCCGACCACCTGTGTCGGTTTGGGGTACGATTCCAACTTATCTGAAGCTTAGAGGCTTTTCCTGGAAGCATGGCATCAATGACTTCACGCCCTTGGGCGCTCGACGTCGTGTCTCAGCCTTAGAGAGAGCCGGATTTACCTAACTCTCAAGCCTACGCACTTGAACCTGGACAACCGTCGCCAGGCCCACCTAGCCTTCTCCGTCCCCCCATCGCAATAAGTTGAAGTACGGGAATATTAACCCGTTTCCCATCGACTACGCCTTTCGGCCTCGCCTTAGGGGTCGACTTACCCTGCCCCGATTAACGTTGGACAGGAACCCTTGGTCTTCCGGCGAGGAGGTTTTTCACCCCCTTTATCGTTACTCATGTCAGCATTCGCACTTCTGATACCTCCAGCATGCTTTACAACACACCTTCAACGGCTTACAGAACGCTCCCCTACCCAATACCTAAAAGGTATTGCCGCAGCTTCGGTTTATAGCTTAGCCCCGTTACATCTTCCGCGCAGGCCGACTCGACTAGTGAGCTATTACGCTTTCTTTAAATGATGGCTGCTTCTAAGCCAACATCCTAGCTGTCTAAGCCTTCCCACATCGTTTCCCACTTAGCTATAATTTGGGACCTTAGCTGGCGGTCTGGGTTGTTTCCCTCTCCACGACGGACGTTAGCACCCGCCGTGTGTCTCCCGGATAGTACTTACTGGTATTCGGAGTTTGCAAAGGGTTGGTAAGTCGGGATGACCCCCTAGCCTTAACAGTGCTCTACCCCCAGTAGTATTCGTCCGAGGCGCTACCTAAATAGCTTTCGGGGAGAACCAGCTATCTCCAGGTTTGATTGGCCTTTCACCCCTAGCCACAAGTCATCCGCTAATTTTTCAACATTAGTCGGTTCGGTCCTCCAGTTGATGTTACTCAACCTTCAACCTGCCCATGGCTAGATCACCTGGTTTCGGGTCTATATCCAGAGACTGAGCGCCCAGTTAAGACTCGGTTTCCCTACGGCTCCCCTAGATGGTTAACCTTGCCACTGAATATAAGTCGCTGACCCATTATACAAAAGGTACGCAGTCACACCACGAAGGTGCTCCTACTGCTTGTACGTACACGGTTTCAGGTTCTATTTCACTCCCCTCACAGGGGTTCTTTTCGCCTTTCCCTCACGGTACTGGTTCACTATCGGTCAGTCAGTAGTATTTAGCCTTGGAGGATGGTCCCCCCATATTCAGACAGGATATCACGTGTCCCGCCCTACTCGATTTCACTGAATGTGCGTTGTCAACTACGGGGCTATCACCCTTTATTGCCGGACTTTCCAGACCGTTCGTCTAACGCATATAAAGCTTAAGGGCTAGTCCAATTTCGCTCGCCGCTACTTTCGGAATCTCGGTTGATTTCTTTTCCTCGGGGTACTTAGATGTTTCAGTTCCCCCGGTTCGCCTCGTTATGCTATGTATTCACATAACGATACCTGCTTATGCAGGTGGGTTTCCCCATTCGGAAATCCCAGACTCAAGTGGTTTTTACTACCTAATCTGGGCTTATCGCAAGTTAATACGTCCTTCATCGCCTCTGACTGCCAAGGCATCCACCGTGTACGCTTAGTCACTTAACCATACAACCCCAAAGGGTCTTATTGGCTCATTTACTTTCACTTTGAAAAGTGAAAACAAACTAAGCAACCAAAGTTGTCTGCAATTATTTAAACATGATGCAGACTCGATTTTGCCGGACTCAAATATGAATAAGTGCCTAGAGACTAGTGTCTAGTTCCTAGATAACTTATTCCCAAGAACACTTGAATGTGTTTTTGTGTATTCATAGTATATGAATACTTTGAGAACTTTACAAACAACAATAAATTGTTGTTTTGTCAGCTTTCCAAATTGTTAAAGAGCATGATTCTTCCGAAGAAGGTCATTTTCTAAAGACTTTCGGCGTCAAAAAAACTCAACCACATGACGAATTACTGAAGTAGGTTTGAAATTTCTGATCCAAAAACATTTAGAGCAATGGTGGGCGATCACCGGGCTCGAACCAGTGACCCCCTGCTTGTAAGGACAGGTGCTCATCCCAACTGAGTCTAATCGCCCACATTATGTGGTTACTTTTTTCTTAGGCAAGACAAGTTGTGAGGCCGTGTACAAAAGTACACAACGAGCAACTTAACGCCGCATAAGAGATAAAGTGGTGGGTCGTGCAGTGGATTCGAACCTGCGACCAATTGATTAAAAGTCGAACTGCTCTAACCAACTGAGCTAACAGACCCCTTTTACTTCACAAAGGAAGTGGTATCCCGTAGGGGAGTCGAACCCCTGTTACCGCCGTGAAAGGGCGGTGTCCTAGGCCTCTAGACGAACGGGACACTAAGTTGAAGATATTGGGATATCTTCTATCTCTTAAACTACATAAACCATCAATCTGTGTGGACACTCAAAACGATAATCATCGTATAAGGAGGTGATCCAGCGCCAGGTTCCCCTAGCGCTACCTTGTTACGACTTCACCCCAGTCATGAACCACAAAGTGGTGAGCGTCCTCCCCGAAAGGTTAAACTACCCACTTCTTTTGCAGCCCACTCCCATGGTGTGACGGGCGGTGTGTACAAGGCCCGGGAACGTATTCACCGTGGCATTCTGATCCACGATTACTAGCGATTCCGACTTCATGGAGTCGAGTTGCAGACTCCAATCCGGACTACGACGCACTTTTTGGGATTCGCTTACTCTCGCAAGTTCGCCGCCCTCTGTATGCGCCATTGTAGCACGTGTGTAGCCCTACTCGTAAGGGCCATGATGACTTGACGTCGTCCCCACCTTCCTCCGGTTTATCACCGGCAGTCTCCCTGGAGTTCCCACCCGAAGTGCTGGCAAACAAGGATAAGGGTTGCGCTCGTTGCGGGACTTAACCCAACATTTCACAACACGAGCTGACGACAGCCATGCAGCACCTGTCTCAGAGTTCCCGAAGGCACCAATGCATCTCTGGTAAGTTCTGTGGATGTCAAGAGTAGGTAAGGTTCTTCGCGTTGCATCGAATTAAACCACATGCTCCACCGCTTGTGCGGGCCCCCGTCAATTCATTTGAGTTTTAATCTTGCGACCGTACTCCCCAGGCGGTCTACTTAACGCGTTAGCTCCGAAAGCCACGGCTCAAGGCCACAACCTCCAAGTAGACATCGTTTACGGCGTGGACTACCAGGGTATCTAATCCTGTTTGCTCCCCACGCTTTCGCATCTGAGTGTCAGTATCTGTCCAGGGGGCCGCCTTCGCCACTGGTAT
>NZ_JCBDHE010000055.1:0-17387 GCF_059834225.1 Vibrio sp. R10-SG3-ISO3
CGGCACAGCAGGTTCTCTTTGCTAAAGATGCTGCCTTGGTTGAAAGAGTTCGTTGGTAAGTCCGACATAGCCAACTCCATTTGAGTTATCGAAACGCTGCATCAATCGAGCCATACTGAGTAGAGGCTGGATACGATGTGCGTTGGATAAAGTAGAAAAAAGCCGTACTAGAGGGTTAATGAGCAACATATTCACTAACAATGGCCTTTCTCTCTAAGTGGAATTTGGAGTGAAAGGCCAACTGTTCAACACAAACAGCGGAGATTGTCTAAGGTTCTCAAGTACGGCGAAAACAAGGGTGGTAGACCCGCTACCGACCCAAACATGGCGGCGTATTACTTGAGGAAGCCAAGCTCACGCATCAAATCGCCCATCTGTTTCTCTTGGTCTTCAAGGAAAGCGTAGAACTCTTTGTCCGCTTTGTAGTTGTCGATCCAACCGTTACGGTCACGCACGACTTTCCACTCATCGGTTTGATACATTTTGCTGAGGGCGGCATTCCATTCATCAATCTTCGCTTGGCTTGCGCCAGGGGCTGCGAAGAAGCCACGCCAGTTGGCAAAGACTGTTTCGTTGCCATATTCAGTGAGCGTCGGAATATCCGGTGCTGCGTCTAAACGTTTAGGCGCTGTCACCGCGAGGATTTTAACTTGGCCAGATTTCGACATCTCCAGCACTTCGCCAAGGCCGGTAGATAAGAGCTGTGTTTCACCAGAAAGCAGCGCGGCCATGGCTTTGCCGCCTGCATCATAAGCGATGTAGCGAACGGTTTTTGCGTCAAACCCTTCACCTTTAAAGGCGGCTGCGACCACCAAGTGGTCCATGCTGCCGCGTGCAGAGCCGCCAGCGATTTTGACTTTACGTGGGTTAGACTCAAACTCTTTAACCACATCTTCCCAAGTGTTGTAGCCTGAATCGACCGAGGTCACGATGGCACCGTAATCGGCAATGGTCGCCGCGACGGGCGTGAGATCACGAAATGATTGCGGGAAAATACCGGTCAGAGAGCGCACCACGATAGGGGTGGAATTGACCATGAGAGTGTCTTCTTGACGCTCAGCGGTTTCAATCAAATGCGCAATGGCTTTACCGCCGCCGCCACCAGAGAGGTTTTGGAACGAGACGTTGTCGACAATCTCAGATTTGACCAACACGTCACCAGTGCCACGCGCCGTCATATCCCAGCCGCCACCGGCGCCACCAGGGATCAGAAAGTGGATTTTTTCCACATCCGCCGCCCATGCACTGAATGAGAAAGACGCAGCGATGATCGACGCTGCAAGAGTGGGTTTGAGTACCTTAAACATGATTCACGTTCCTTATGTAGGCAGAACTTCTCTTTGGAAGTCTCGTTATGGTTATGGGTTATCTCACCAAAGCGAGCGCTGTTATCGAGCCTTGTCTTGCTGGGCGATACCAGTACCTGCTTGTTGGATGCCTTAAGGTTAATGAGATGTTACAAGTCTGTCTGCGTTGCGCGTATAAAAATAATATTGGGCATAAAGCGAATTAAGTTCATAAAGTTCACGGATGTCGATGGGGGTGTTTACTATTCAACATTGTCGACACTGAGTGATTTTGTGGCAGTAAAAATGGGCTTTTACTTATACCTTAGTCTAAATTGTCGACAATATGATTGATTGTCGACAATTTGAGCGTTATGGTGAAAACATCAACGAAGACCTCCAACACTCTGTGGAGGGAGTCACCCAGAAATGATCGAGAGACCGATGAACATCGCTAGAGAGTTTGAACTCGCCAACGGCCCAAGCAAAACGAAGCCAGCTACTGAAAATACCAAATCCCTGACACTCACCGAGAGCCTTGTCGAGGATATTGTCAGTGGTGCGATTGCCCCGGGCAGCAAAATATCGGAGCCAGAACTGGCGAAACGATTTAACGTTAGCCGCGGGCCTTTGCGTGAGGCGATTATGCGTCTTGAAGGGTTGGGATTGATAGAGCGTATCCCGCACGTCGGCGCGCGCGTGATCACCTTTTCACCGGAAAAACTGATTGAATTGTACGCAGTACGCGAGGCGCTCGAAGGAATGGCGGCCAGATTAGCTGCGCGCCACATGACACCACAAGATATTGCCGGCCTTGAGCAACTGCTGAATGCTCACTCTCATCATATTGAAGAAGTGGAAGGCGCGTCCTACTTCCACCAACACGGCGATTTTGATTTCCACTACCGCATTATTAAAGCGAGTCGCAATCGACACCTTATCAATTTGCTGTGCAATGAGCTGTACCACTTATTGCGCATGTATCGCTACCAGTCTCCGCGCGCGCAATCGCGACCAAAAGAAGCGCTGGCGGAGCATCGACATATCCTCCAAGCGATTGCCAACCGTGACGAAGAGTTAGCGGAAATGCTGATGCGTCGCCACATCTCAGGCAGTCGCCTTTTGATTGAACAACAAATACTCACGGACTAGAGGAAGTGACTATGAGTCTCACGCCCGGAGCCAAGTTTCGGCTCGCCCTACAGCAAAATCATCCGCTCCAGATTGTCGGAACCATCAACCCTTATTGCGCCATGATGGCGAAGAACTTAGGTCATCAAGCCATATATCTCTCTGGTGGGGGCATTGCCAACGCCTCGTATGGATTACCAGACCTTGGCATCACGACATTGAATGATGTGCTGGTGGATGTTGACCGCATCACTAATGCGTGCGACCTGCCGCTGTTGGTGGATATCGATACCGGATTTGGCGGCGCATTTAATATTGGCCGCACCATCAAAGCGATGGAGAAGGCCGGCGCGGCAGCGGTGCACATGGAAGATCAAGTGGCGCAAAAACGCTGTGGCCATAGACCCAACAAGGCGATCGTTAGCCAAGAAGAGATGGTCGACCGAGTCAAAGCGGCGGTGGATGCGCGCAATGACGATCAATTTGTCATCATGGCACGCACCGATGCGTTGGCCGTCGAAGGCATTGACCGTGCGATTGAGCGGGCGATTGCGTGTGTGGAAGCGGGTGCAGACATGATCTTCCCCGAAGCGATGACAGAGTTGGCGCAGTACCGACAGTTTTCCGCTGCGCTTGAAAGCGCCACGGGGAAAAAAGTGCCGATTCTGGCGAATATCACCGAATTTGGTCAAACGCCGCTCTACAGCTGTGAAGAGCTCGGCCAATCGAATGTCGACATGGTGCTCTATCCACTGAGCGCGTTTCGCGCGATGAACAAAGCGGCGGAAATGGTCTATCGCCATCTGCTTGAAGTAGGCAATCAAGAAGCGCTACTTGGCGAGATGCAGACTCGCAAAGAGCTCTATGCACACCTCAATTATCACGATTACGAGGACAAGCTCGACAGACTGTTTAGTGACCAATAACAACAGATCTTGAGTGACGAATAACAGTAGTTCTTGAGTGACGAATAACAGTAGTTTTTGAGTAACGAATAACAATAGTAATGCAAACAATAACGTGAAATCAGCGGGTTAAAGAGATCCAAACCTCTTGCCGTCAGAGCCTGAAGCAAAAGGCGCTTAAGGGCGAGGGGGATTGGGCAAAGCTCGCAAGAAAAGGAGTTCTACCATGTCTCACACTGAGAATGATCTGAGCAAAAAACCGATTGGCGGCGCAGGATTGCGTGGTCAGAGTGCCGGCAGCACCGCACTGTGCACCGTTGGTAAAACAGGAACAGGGCTAACCTACCGTGGCTACGACATCACCGATTTGGCCAATAACGCCCAATTTGAAGAGGTGGCGTTTTTGCTGCTAAGAGGCCATTTACCCAATCAACAAGAGCTAGACAATTACAAGACGCGTCTGATTGGCCTACGCGGCCTTTCGAATGAGCTTAAGGCGGCGTTAGAGCTGATTCCTGCCAGCGCCCATCCGATGGATGTGATGCGCACCGGTTGCTCAATGTTGGGAAATCTTGAGCAAGAGATGAGTTTTGATCAGCAGCTCGATGCGACCGAGCGAATGCTGGCGCTCTTTCCCGCCATTATCTGCTATTGGTATCGCTTTAGCCATGATGGCGTGAGAATTGATACCCAAGACCAAAGCGAAGCCTGCATTGGGGGCTACTTCCTCAAACTGCTCACTGATAAAGCGCCGAGTGAACTTCATAAGCAGGTGATGCACTGCTCGCTCATTTTGTATGCAGAGCATGAGTTTAATGCCTCTACCTTTGCGGCCCGAGTGTGCGCTTCGACCTTATCTGATATCCACTCATGCATCACAGCGGCGATCGGTACTTTACGAGGCCCCCTGCACGGCGGCGCTAACGAAGCCGCAATGGAGATGATTGAAGGCTGGATGACGCCCGATGAAGCGGAAGCCAACATCCTCACCATGTTGGCGAACAAAGACAAAATCATGGGATTTGGCCACGCCATTTATCGTGAAAGCGACCCGCGTAATGCGTTGATCAAGCGCTGGTCAAAAGCGCTCTCTCAAGCGGTGGGGGATACCCATCTCTATGCGGTTTCCGAACGGGTTGAAGCGGTCATGAAGCGAGAAAAAGGGCTGTTCTGTAACGCAGATTTCTTCCACGCATCGGCGTATCACTTTATGGATATTCCCACCAAACTGTTTACTCCCATTTTTGTGATGAGCCGCCTCACAGGTTGGGCAGCACACGTGTTTGAGCAGCGCGCCAACAATCGGATTATTCGCCCAAGCGCCGACTACACAGGCCCCGAGCATCAGCAGTGGGTTCCGATTGAGCAGCGTTAACGCCTAAGAGAGTGGATGTAAACATGAATAGCGATTCAAAATACAGAAAGTCACTGCCCGGATTCGATGTCGATTATTTCGATGCTCGCGCGGCGGTGAATGCACTGTCGCCCGGTGCTTACGATGGGCTGCCTTACACGTCACGGGTTCTGGCGGAGCAGTTGGTGCGCCGCTGTGAGCCAGAGAGTCTTGATGCAGCGCTGCTGCAATTGATTGAGCGCAAGCGTGACTTGGACTTTCCTTGGTATCCGGCGCGCGTCGTGTGTCACGATATTCTTGGACAAACCGCCTTGGTGGATTTGGCAGGGCTGCGTGATGCCATTGCTCTGCAAGGTGGCGATCCTGCGAAAGTGAACCCAGTGGTCGAAACGCAGCTGATTGTCGACCACTCATTAGCGGTGGAACACGCGGGCTTTGATCCACAGGCGTTTGAGAAAAACCGCGCCATCGAAGAGCGGCGCAATGAAGATCGCTTCCACTTCATTGATTGGTGTAAAACCGCGTTTGAAAACGTCAGCGTGATCCCTGCAGGCAACGGCATTATGCACCAGATCAATTTGGAAAAAATGTCGCCAGTGGTTCAAGTCAAGCAAGGCATTGCCTATCCGGATACTTGTGTCGGGACCGACAGCCACACGCCGCACGTTGATGCGCTTGGCGTGATTGCCATTGGTGTCGGCGGCCTTGAGGCAGAAACCGTCATGCTAGGACGGCCGTCGATGATGCGTTTGCCCAACATTATTGGTGTCAAGCTAAGCGGAAAACGCCAAAGTGGCATCACCGCGACAGATATCGTACTGGCGATCACCGAGTTTTTACGCGAGCAGCGTGTGGTCTCGGCCTATTTGGAGTTCTTTGGTGAAGGGGCGCGCGATTTGACGATTGGTGATCGCGCCACCATTTCCAACATGACGCCGGAATACGGGGCGACGGCAGGGATGTTCTACATCGATGAGCAGACCATTCAGTATCTAAAACTGACCGGCCGCGATGACAAGCAAGTGGCTTTAGTGGAAGCCTACGCGAAACAAACCGGACTTTGGGCGGATGCGCTTAGCGAGGCGCAGTATGAGCGTGTGTTGGAGTTTGATCTCTCGAGTGTCACACGAAACCTCGCAGGCCCGTCTAATCCCCATCGCCGCTTACCGACGAGTGAGCTGGCCAATCGCGGTATCGCGCAATCCCGCGGTACAGATACCGGCGAGCAAAGGCTGCCCGATGGCGCCGTGATTATTGCCGCGATCACCTCTTGTACCAACACTAGCAATCCGAGAAACGTCGTAGCGGCAGGGTTATTGGCGAAAAAAGCCAATCAGCTAGGTCTGGTGCGCAAGCCTTGGGTTAAGTCCTCATTTGCGCCCGGCTCGAAAGTCGCCAAGCTCTACTTGCAAGAAGCGGGGCTATTGTCAGAGCTGGAGCAGCTTGGCTTTGGCATCGTCGCTTACGCGTGTACCACCTGTAACGGAATGAGCGGCGCGCTCGATCCCACTATTGAGCAAGAGATCATCGAACGCGATCTGTATGCGACCGCGGTGCTGTCAGGCAATCGCAACTTTGACGGTCGTATCCACCCGTATGCCAAACAAGCGTTTCTTGCGTCTCCTCCGCTGGTGGTTGCCTACGCGCTGGCGGGTTCAATCCGCTTTGATATTGAGCGCGATGTGCTCGGCCACAATACCAACGGTGAACCTATCTATCTGAAAGATCTCTGGCCAAGTGATGAAGAGATCGATCAAGCGGTGGCTCAGCACGTGAAACCTGATCAGTTTAAGCAGGTTTACATTCAAATGTTCAAATTGGATGAGGAGCAACAGGCATCCAACCCACTCTATGATTGGCGCCCGATGAGTACTTATATTCGCCGTCCACCCTATTGGGAAGGGGCGTTGGCAGGTGAGCGCACCTTGAAAGGGATGCGTCCTCTGGCGGTATTGGGTGACAACATTACCACCGATCACTTATCGCCCTCCAATGCGATTTTGGCCAGTAGCGCTGCAGGCGAGTATTTAGCCAGTATGGGCGTACCAGAAGAGGATTTTAACTCCTACGCCACGCACCGCGGCGACCACCTGACGGCGCAACGGGCCACATTCGCGAACCCCAAATTGTTCAACGAGATGGTGAAACAGGGCGGCGATGTGGTGCAAGGCTCACTGGCACGCATTGAACCCGAAGGCAAAGTGGTGCGAATGTGGGAAGCGATCGAAACCTACATGGCGCGCAAACAGCCGCTGCTCATTGTTGCAGGGGCCGACTACGGCCAAGGCTCTTCTCGAGATTGGGCGGCAAAAGGCGTTCGATTAGCCGGGGTTGAAGCCATTGTTGCGGAAGGTTTTGAGCGTATCCATCGCACCAATCTTGTTGGGATGGGCGTATTACCGCTGGAATTTAAAACGGGCGTCACGCGCCATACGCTTGAGATAGATGGCTCAGAGACCTACGACGTAGTGGGTGACATTGCGCCTGGTGCCGACTTGGCGCTGATCATTACCCGTGCCAACGGTGAAACGCTTGATGTCGCGGTGACGTGCCGTCTAGATACCGCCGATGAAGTTTCTGTTTATCAAGCGGGCGGTGTTTTGCAGCGCTTTGCTCAAGACTTTTTAGCGCAGTAGGAGGCTGGCAATGAACGATGTGATTCGCGTTCCCGCGACGTACATGCGTGGTGGAACCAGTAAAGGGGTCTTTTTCAGGTTGGAAGATTTGCCTACTCAGGCACAAACCCCCGGTCCTGCGCGTGATGCGCTATTAATGCGCGTGATTGGCAGCCCTGATCCTTATGGGAAACAGATTGATGGCATGGGCGGAGCGACATCCAGCACCTCCAAAACCGTGATAGTGAGCCCGAGCACGCGTGACGATCACGACGTGGACTATTTGTTTGGTCAGGTGGCGATAGGGCAAGCGTTTGTCGACTGGAGCGGAAACTGCGGCAACCTCTCTGCTGCGGTCGGCCCTTTCGCTATTCACGCGGGGTATCTGCCTGCTGAGCGCCTTCCCCACAATGGCCTTGCCAAGGTGCGGGTTTGGCAAGCCAATATAGAAAAAACCATTGTAGTGCATGTGCCGATCGTCGAAGGACAAGTGCAAGAAATGGGCAGTTTTATGCTCGATGGGGTCACGTTTCCTGCCGCAGAAATCCGCGTCGATTTTGTCGACCCCTCGGGCAGTGACAGTTCGCTATTTCCAACAGGGCAAGTCGCGGAAGTGTTTGATGTGCCCGGAGTGGGGGCACTCACGGCGACCTTTATCAGTGCGGGGATTCCAACCGTGTTTCTCAATGCGCACGAATTGGGCTTAACCGGCAGCGAACTTCAGCCGGCGATTAACGGCGTTCCTGATTTGCTGGATAAGCTTGAGACCATACGCGCTCACGGAGCGCTTAGGATGGGTCTAATAGCGGATCTCTCAGAGGCCGCGACTCGCCAACACACGCCTAAGTTGGCATTTGTGGCACCGCCTAATACTTATCAGACGTCAAGCGCAAGTGTGGTTGAGGCGGGCGATATTGATCTTTTGGTCAGGGCGATGTCGATGGGACAGTTGCACCACGCCATGATGGGCACCGCAGCGGTGGCTATCGCTGCGGCGGCGTGCGTACCGGGCACGCTGGTCAATCAAGCGGCGGGCGGCGGCGAGCGTGACCAAGTCACCTTTGGTCATCCGTCTGGCACCTTAACCGTCGGCGCAAAAGTCGATGAGCAAGGTGGGCAATGGTGCGCTCGGCAAGTCAGTATGGGTCGCAGCGCAAGAATTTTGATGGAGGGCGTTGTGCGTGTTCCCTCCGATGTCTTTCACTCTGTTCAATAACCAGAGTGCCAATAGCTAAAGACAGTCTGGAGGAAGCAGCATGTCTGAGTATCAAAAGCAGTATCAATGGGCAAAAGAATCGCCAGAGCAGTTCTGGCAAGCACAAGCCGAAGCGATTGATTGGTTTGAAAAACCAACCACGATATTAGCGGAGGATGACAACGGGATTGAACGCTGGTTTCCTGACGGTGTGATGAACACCTGTTGGCTCGCGCTCGATTACCATTGTGAGCAGGGACGCGGCGCAAAAACGGCGCTGATTTATGACTCCCCTGTGACAGGAACCAAAAAGCGCTACACCTATCAAGGTATGCGTGATCAAGTGGCTAAAATTGCAGGAATGCTCAGCGCGCAAGGTGTCACCAAAGGCGATCGCGTTGTCATCTACATGCCGATGATCCCAGAGGCGGCCATGGCGATGCTGGCGTGTGCTCGGCTGGGTGCGATTCATTCGGTGGTGTTTGGCGGGTTTGCTCCTAACGAGCTCGCGGTGCGCATCGAAGATGCCGAGCCTAAGGTAGTCATGACGGCTTCTTGCGGCATAGAGATCAATAAAGTGATTGAATACAAGCCGATGGTCGATAAGGCGATCATGGATAGCCGCTGGAAACCGGAAGCGGTGTTTGTGTTGCAGCGTGAACAGTGCCTGGCACCGCTCACACACGAGCGAGATGTCGATTGGCACCAAGCGTTTGAGGCGGCGCTGCCTCATGCCTGTGTGCCTGTATTGGCAACCGATCCGCTTTATATCTTGTACACATCTGGTACGACAGGCAAACCCAAAGGGGTGGTGCGCGACAATGGCGGCCATGCGGTAGCGATGAAGTATTCAATGAGCGCCATCTACAACGTGCCGCAAGAAGGTGTGTACTGGGCGGCGTCGGATGTCGGCTGGGTAGTCGGTCACTCTTATATTGTCTACGCGCCGCTGATTCATGGTTGCACCACCATTTTATTTGAGGGCAAGCCGGTAAGAACGCCCGATTCCGGTGCTTTCTGGCGCGTGTGTGAAGAGTATCAAGTGGATGTGCTGTTTTCTGCGCCGACGGCGTTTCGAGCCATCAAGAAAGAGGATCCGCAAGGGGAGTTGGTACGCCAGTACGATTTGTCCAAACTGCAGACGATTTTTATGGCCGGCGAGCGGCTTGACCCGCCAACACTAGAGTGGGTTGAACAACAAACGGGCAAGCCTGTGATCGATCACTGGTGGCAAACCGAAACGGGCTGGGCGATTGCAGGTAATCCGATTGGGATTGAAGCGATGCCCGTTAAAGCCGGTTCGGCAACCAAGCCAATCCCGGGCTATCAAGTCGACATCTTGGATGAGCTAGGGGAGATCGCAGCGCCTGGTCAGCAAGGCTTTGTGGCCCTTAAACGGCCTCTGCCGCCAAGCTGTCTACCGACGGTGTGGCGCAATCATGACCGATTTGAGTCCGGCTACTTGAGTCAATTCCCCGGCTACTACGTTTCAGGAGACGGCGGGTATCTTGATGAGGAGGGCTACTTGTTCATCATGGGCCGGATTGATGATGTGATTAACGTGGCGGGTCATCGCCTTTCCACGGGAGAGATGGAAGAGATTGTTGGTGCGCATCCTGCGATTGCAGAGTGCGCGGTGGTCGGGATTCATGATGATTTGAAAGGGCAACTGCCACTCGGTTTTGTGGTGCTAAAAGATGGCGTGAAGATTGATTCACTAGAGCTCGAAGGTGAACTGATTGGCAAAGTGCGTGATGAGATTGGCGCGGTGGCGTGCTTTAAACACGCGCTGGTCGTGGAGCGCCTACCCAAGACGCGCTCTGGTAAAATCTTGCGCCGCACCATTCGTCAAATCGCCGATGGTGAAAAGTATACAGTCCCATCGACCATTGATGATCCAACCAGCCTAGATGAAATCATGAAAGCGCTGAACTCTTAACCCGTCATTCTGCGCGCCATTCTCTCGTTATTGGGGCGGCGCGCAGGTTATCGTCAATAATCCTTTGCAACGCTTGCAATCGCACAGTTTGCGACCCAAACTAACGCTTTACCGTAAAACCGCCTCAGCATGAAGATTCGCAGCGCCATCGCACAAGACCTCGATACCCTCAACGAATTGATGTTTCAGCTCCATGATGAGCATCACCAACAGTCGCCGGACTATTTCAAACCTGCCGAAGAGATAGAGCAAGAGAAGAGTATTGCGCGTTATCTCGATAACCCTGAATGCTTGGTTTTGGTGGCATTGGATGCGTCAAGTCAACAGATTGTCGGCTTTGTGTCTGGTCACTTTTGTGAACTGATTTCTACTGTCAGCCAACCGCTGCAAATGGGATCACTAGATGAGTTGTACGTGTTGCCCACCTATCGCCAACAAGGTGTGGCTCAACAGTTGTGTGATGAGATGGCGCATCGATTTGAGCAATACGGTGTCGAAGAGATGTTTGTTGAAGTGTGGCAGTTCAACCAAAGCGCCTTAGCTCTCTATGACAGATTGGGGTTTGAGCCTCATATCCATTGGTTGAAGAAGACGCTGAAATAACAGTGGTAGCCATATGACAATAAGCAATGAGGCCGTTGCACGGTCTCATTGATTGAATTGCGCTTACCGCTTACTTATCGGCGTTGAGCACAAACTGCTCAATCACTAAGGCAACGCCATCGTCGTTATTACTAGCGGTGATGTGATTGGCGATGGCTTTGGTGCCTTCCATCGCGTTTTCCATCGCTACGCCTAACCCAGCGTATTCGAGCATGTGGTGATCATTCTCCGCATCGCCCATACAGATCACGGCGTCTGCCTCAATACCGAGGTGCTGGGCAATCGCGCCGACGCCGACACCTTTGTTACTCTGCTGGCTCAAAAACTCCAGGAAGAAGGGGGCACTTTGCACTATGGTGAAGTCGCCGTGAAAATCAGCGGGAATATCACTGATAGCTTGGGTGAGCTTCTCTGGCGCACCCACGATCATCGCTTTGATGATTTCATGGTCGTCATTCAACTCGTCAAAATCCATCAAGGTGACGGGAATTTTGTTGATGGTGGATTCAATACCAGTGAACTCATTCATCTCTGGCGTGATAAGGCCCAGCTCACTGCTGAATGCGTGACAATATAGGTCAAGCTGCTTTGCCAGCGCAGCAACACGTTTTGCACTCGCCCCATCAATGATCGCTTGGTGAATGACCGTATCACTGCCGAGCTCTTTCACCATAGAGCCGTTAAAGTAGACAACAAACTCGCCGTCAGCATAGAGGCCAAGTTCTTCAATCGCACCACGCATACCATCAATTGGGCGGCCAGAGGCAAGCACGACCTTAACGCCTTGTTCACGAGCCTTGGCAATGGCTTGTTTGGTGCGAGGGCTTATAGTTTTATCACTGGTGAGCAGGGTGCCATCCATATCCAGTGCGATCAATTTGTACATAACGGGCATCTTAAATTTGCAACAACAAAGTCTCGCAGAATAATCCTTCATCGCTTAATGATCAATTTATGATTTAGTTGACCTACACGCCGAGCTCCTTTAAGGTCTCGCCCTTGCAAAATGATTAGATGACAAATTGGGCTGATTAACTTTGTACAAAGTGAATGAAATGTTTGAAACCATCCAGGGTGAAGGGGTCTTTACAGGGGTTCCTTCGGTGTTTGTGCGCCTGCAAGAGTGTCCTGTCGGCTGCGCGTGGTGTGACACCAAACAGACCTGGGATGCGACGCCACAAGACGAAACCTCGTTTAAACAGATCATGGTCAAGCAAGGTGATTCACCCACTTGGTGCCGCGCAGACGCGAGTGCCATCGTTGAACAATATGTCGCTCAAGGTTATCAAGCCAAACATGTCGTGATCACGGGGGGCGAACCTTGTCTTTATGACTTAACGCCTTTGACCCAAGCGTTTGAAGCGATCGGTTGTCAGTGCCAAATTGAGACCAGCGGCACTTATGAGGTGCTTGCGACAGAATCAACATGGGTGACAGTGTCACCAAAAATCGCCATGAAAGGTAAACTTCCGGTGCTGGATAGCGCGCTACTTCGCGCCAACGAAATTAAGCATCCGGTTGGTACACAAAAAGACATCGATCAGCTGGATGCTTTGCTAAGCCGTGCGAAGGTGCCGAGTTGCACCACCATTGCATTGCAACCGATCAGTCAAAAGCCGCGTGCGACACAACTCTGTATTGATACTTGCATCTCGCGCAACTGGCGGTTATCTATTCAGACGCACAAGTATTTGAGTATTGCTTAAAGGAATTGAAGATGAAGAAAGCGGTCGTCGTATTTAGTGGTGGACAAGACTCCACTACCTGTTTGGTTCAAGCACTGCAAGAGTACGATGAAGTGCACGCGATAACCTTTGATTATGGCCAGCGCCACAAACTTGAAATTGAGGTGGCACAAAGCCTAGCGAAAGAGCTTGGTGTCGCAGCGCATAAAGTCCTGGATGTGGGGCTTCTCAATGAGTTGGCGATTAGCTCACTAACGCGCGATGACATTCCTGTTTCTCATGAACTGCAAGAGAACGGTTTGCCGAACTCTTTTGTGCCTGGGCGCAATATCTTGTTTCTCACTCTTGCGGGCATCTACGCCTATCAGATTGGTGCAGAGGCGCTCATCACTGGTGTCTGTGAAACCGACTTTTCAGGTTATCCAGATTGCCGAGATGAGTTTGTTAAAGCAATGAACAGCGCCTTGGTGAAAGGGATGGACCGACCACTGGAGATTGTGACACCACTGATGTGGCTCAATAAAGCGCAAACGTGGGCACTGGCAGATCAATATCAAGCACTCTCTCTTATCAAAGAGAAAACTCTGACGTGTTACAACGGTATCATCGGGGATGGCTGCGGTGCCTGTCCTTCGTGTGATTTGCGTAGAGCGGGCCTTGACGCCTATCTCGACAACAAAGAGGTGGTTATGGCAGAGCTTGCAGAGAAGCAGCGCTAACCAATTTTTGTGAAATACAAAACGCCCTGCAAGTGCAGGGCGTTAATGTGTTTACAGGAACACCTGATGGCAAAGCGCTTACGCGAGGTAAAGCTTAGCGAGATCAGAAGGCTCAACTTCCTTGCCTTCCAATTGTGCGTTCCAGTTGGTGCCGATGAGCACGCCGTCTTCTGCGAGCGTCAATAGCCAATCTTCAACAAAGATATCCAGAGGGATCTCTAGGACTTCAAAGTCTGCCCACTCTTCAACGTTATGCGCTTGAGCATCCTCTTTTGAGGACCAAAACGGCATCACTTCGCTGTTCTCAAATTCTGAAGAGTCGCAAGATAGCCAACCTTCTTCGTTACGCATGCCCCAAACCAGTTTGCTCTGTTGCGTTTCTGCGACGAATAGTTCCAAGTTAGCTTGGATATCTGATGTTAATTTGCTCATTGTAAAGCTCTCTTAAAGTAGTTCGGCTGTAGGGTAGCACTCTGGACCAAGAAGCGAAACTCCTGTGCGACGTTTCTGCCATCAAGTTGCAGCAAAACTGACGCACAAGGCGTTATTTCGGAATCGTGGTAAAGATCGTCCACTCTTCTTTGACGTGACCTTTATGCCCAACCACACTGGCAACGACTTTTCTGTTCTTGGCATGTGAGACTTCGTCTTCACCCGTGTCAGAGACGTTGTCACCAAAACCCACAACGCGAATTCGGCTCGGTGTTACCCCATAGCCAACAAGCGCCTGGCGTACCTCTTCTGCACGTTGCTTCGACAGCGCGAGATTGTGTGCAGAGTTGCCCGTTTTACTGGCAAATCCCTGCAACTCAATCGAGGTTTCAGGGTATTGGTCAAGAAACGTAGCCATCGATTCAATTTGTGGGTAAAACGGTGTCGCGATTTCAGTAGAGTTGTTATCGAACAAAATATGCAAACTTAACGCCTGCGAGGTTTTGACGAAGGTGCCACAGCCATCATTATCGATGTCCGCTTTTTCGGGCGTACCCGGGCAGAGATCGCGCGCATTGACCACGCCGTCGTTGTCATCGTCTTCGAGATCGGCGATTTGGATGGGTTTTGGGGTTTGAATATAGTCAAATTCATCATCAGATAATACCGACGTTGAAAGTGTGGCGCACGATAGGATAAGGGCAAAAATTGAGACTTTCATACTAGTATTCTACAGCTTGGTTCCAAGGCTCTGGGGTGTTGACTCTAAGGGCGGATAGCAAGTTGCCAGTGGCGTTCATCACTCGATATTTGGCGTACTGCTCATCGTATTTAGCATCGAGATAGTCTTTGCGGGCTTCAAACAGCTCATTCTCCGTATTGAGCAAGTCGAGGAGTGTACGTTTGCCCAGTCGGTATTGTTTGTTGTACGCAATAACCGTCTGTGAGGCGGAGTCAACATGATCAGCCAGAAACTCCTTCTGCTGTAAGGTAAGGTCCAGCGCGCTCCATGAGAGACGTAAACTCTCCTCAACCGAGCGGAATGTGCGGTCTCGGAAATCTTTGGCTTTATTTAACTGATACGCTGCGCTTTCAGTGCGATCAGCATCCGATCCGCCATTGTATAGGTTATAACGCATACGCAGCATGGCGGAGAACTCCTCCGCTGACCCTTCGTAGCCGCCAGCGTCGTCGCGCCACGTCTGATTGGCTTCAATGGACAGCGTAGGGAAGTTGACGCCTTTAGTCTGCTCATATTGAAAGCGTGCTGAATCGACATCCGCTTGCGCGACTTTGATGACGGGATGAGTCTCGTAAGCTTTGTTGAGCGCTTCGTCTAACGTGTAAGGAATAGCCATCTGATCGGCACGAGGAAAAATCAAACCTTGAGGTGATTGGCCAACCACGCGCTGAAATTGAGTGTGGGTATCGAATAAATTGTTCTGAGCGGCCAGCAAGTTTCCGTGTGCTTTCGCTATACGAGCTTCAACTTGGGTCAAATCGGCTGTCGAACCGATACCGGACTCGACGCGCCTTTTAATATCACGGTAGATCTCTTTATGAATGGCGAGGTTGCTCTCGGAAAGTTGCAGAACTTCGAACGCCTTGACCGCGTCTAAATAGATGTCCGCAACTTCAAGTGCCATGTCTTGCGCTTCCGCTAACAATTGCAAACGCACTGACTCTGCGTCTGCCGCCGTGCGGTCCATATCGTTCATGGTTGATGAACCATCCCACAATAACTGGGTAAGAGACAGAGTTGCTTCTTTGCGGTTGAGGTCATTTTCAACCCCAGTTGCGAGATCAACGGCTTCGTAGCCAATGCCTGCATCGAGATCGATTGACGGCAAATAGGCCCCAGACGCGGCTTCGGCGTCATAGACTTTGCTCATGAATTCGTTAAACGATGCTTTGATGTCAGGATTGGTCGTTAAGGTATAAGCGACCGCTTGTTCGAGTGTTTGACTTTGAGCTGGACAGCTAAGAGCTACCAAGCAGCCCACCACTTTCAACGTGTTCCAATTCAACTTTCATTCTCCATGAGATACAACGAGCGGGCATGATAGCGAATACCCACGTCTCATAAATGAGATTAAACCATTTATGGCATCAATGAGCTAGCACTTTACGGTGATTGTGACTAACGTAGGCTAACATTTATATAACCTTTAAAGTTGCAACAGAATTCGGAGCCTGGACCTAGTCAATTTTGTTAATTTATCGATACGACGTTTCAGTTTAAGTGCGATAAAAATGAGATCTTGGTTCATACTTATAAAAGTTGTGACCTGCCGCTTGTATCTAAAATGTTGCAAAGTGACAGGGTTAGAAATCGGTTTGTTGAATTAACCCGTAGTGTTAATTTATAGCTGTGATTAATAAGTCTTTGCTTACCATCATCACAATAAAGCAGAGATCATCAGAAAGGATTAGAGGCGCGTTATGAGTTTTGTCACGCATGCATTGATCGGTAACCTAGCCGGTGGTCAAATCATTGTTATTGATAAAAATGGCAATGTAAGAGTCGTCAACGAAGGAGAACAACTCCTTCCTGGCGAAGTCGTCATTTCCGGCGATGCTAGCCTCGTTGAATCCGCACCGAATCCAGAAGTCAGCGTAAACCTGGTTCAAGACAGTGGTGACCTCACGGACATCACCGGCGAGATCGATGCCATTTTCGCTGCATTAGAAGAAGGCGTAGACCCAACCCAATTAGGCGATGAATTCGCCACCGCCGCCGGTGGAACCTCCGGCTCATCGCTAACCCCAACGGGAACGATTGAGCGTGATGGGGTAGAGGCCTTAGCGAGTACGAACTTTGATACTTCAGGCATGGAGTCACTTGGATTATCGACTACTCAGAGTCTCGCTTTATTAAACCCTCAATTCTCCCCTATTTTTGTTGACATTAATAACGACCCGTTGGGTGAAAGTACGACGGTTGTTACTGACGAAGATACACCGATTAGTGGCACGCTTACCGCTACCGATCAGAATACTCAAGATACCCTAACTTATTCTCAATCTACTGCGCCTACGAATGGTACAGCTGTCGTCAACCCAGATGGCACTTGGACATACACGCCTAATGAAAACTACAACGGCCCAGATAGCTTCACTGTTATTGTTGATGATGGCAATGGCGGTATAGACACGCTTGTCGTCAATATCGATGTGACGCCTGTGAATGATCCCGCTACGGTGAGTGACGATAGTGGCTTAGTAATTGAGGATGTAGACGTTCAATCCATTGCAACTGGAAACTTGGATATATCAGACGTCGACGCTGGAGAAGCGTTTGTACAGCCGTTCGAGGTTTCTAATGAATACGGGACGTTCAATGTCGAGTCTGATGGAAGCTGGAGTTTTACCATCAATAATGAGAGTGCCGCTGTTCAAGCTCTATCTGATGATGAAGAGGTTCCACTAACGTTTGACGTTACTTCAGTGGACGGTACGGGCACGGGTACTGTAACGGTTATTGTCAAAGGAACTAATGACAAAGCAGTTATCACTCCGTCCG